>JAFAYS010000862.1 GCA_019240175.1 Chloroflexota bacterium
GGGCTCGGTGACGGGCTCGGCGATGGTGACGGACTCGGCGAAGGACTGGGTGACGGTGATGGGCTCGGCGACGGCGATGGGCAGACCGGATCAGGATAGCCGGCGCACGCGGTCGGCGAAGGAGCAGGATAGCCGCTGGACGACGGGCTCGGCGACGGCGACGCACTCGGCTCCGGCGAATCACTGGGTGATGGGCTCGGCGAGTCGCTGGGCGACGGGCTCGGCGAATCGCTGGGCGACGGGCTCGGCGACGGCTCATCACTCGGCTCTGGTGATGGGCAGGACTCATCGGGCGGGCAGGCTGTCGGTCGGCCTGTAGCCTGTGGTAGCACACTGCTCGACTCGCGGGCCGGCGCGGTGGTTGGTACTAGCAAGGCATAGCCCGCCGCCAGCAGCGGCGACGCGATCATCACCACGCTGATCGCCAGCAATGCCAACTCCCACAGACTCCAGCGTACCGGAGGCCGCGGCGTTGGGCGTCGCTGGCGGTTCGGTGTTAAACTCATTGCAAAGCCTCCAAATTCTTAGGTTCCACCGGCAGGGGCCTGGGCTGGCATAGCACCGATGAAGTCTGCAACAACAATAAAGCGCTGCGTATCCCAGTTGGTACAGGTCAGCAACGTGAGCTGCGGCTGCGCCGTGGGATACATCACATCTACTTGATTCGGCCAAACGCTGCCCGTCGTACGGACACGATACTGGAAGCGCTGGCCTGCCGCCTCGACAATGATCTCATCGCCGGGCTGCACTTCTTCCAAACGCGCAAAAACGCCGCCGCGCAGCCCTTTATGACCTGCCATCACCATGTTGCCGTAGCCGACAACGCCGGTCCCATGGTGATAGCCGACCGCGTAGTCGGCGACTTGCCACGCGCCATTTTGGATGAACACCTCGACAACCTTCGAGTCCAGTCCCATCCGCGCGACTTGAATCCGCACGGGTCGCAGATCGATCGGCGCGGGCGCGGGCGTGGCTTCGGGCTCGGGCGTCGGCGAGGGCAGCAGCGGCGCGATATACGTCCGGGCCGGCATCAGATAATCGAGGCTCACGCTGGGCCGATAGCGCTCGTCTTCGACGACCGGCAGCGACGCGCCAAGCTCGGGGTGGGGCTGGGGAGTAGGAGGAAGCGAGGGCGCAGCCAGCGCGATAGGCTGGGATGTTGCGACGGTAGGCTGCTCGGCGTAGCGGGCGTGCCACCAGTCGCGTCCGTAACCATCGGCGAGCCACCAGAGGAAGAAAGCGAAGACAGCGATGCCAAGCAGACGCTCGCTCCACGACAGCGCGCGATCGAACCAATTTTTAAGTGGGTATGGCGCAAGCACCGTTCGCCGCTGATCGACGACGGAGCGCAGCATCACCGCGCGCACCTTGGTCTCGACCACAGGTGCCTCAAGCAGTTCGGAAAGCAGTTTGTGCGTAGCGTCCTCGGCAGGCTGCCGGACGCGGCGGCGCATAAACATAGGCACTCAGGCTAGAGCTAACGTGTAGGAGATTGTAGCGAGAAGCCTTGCTGAAGCTCAATAGTACGGCGATACTACGTTGCCGCCTCGATCCGCCGTATCCAGACCTGGACATGAATAGATAGGGATTCTAGCCAAAGAGTTGTTACAATGCTGTCCAGCCGTTATAATGTCGCTCATAGACTCGCCGAAAGCCACCACATGCGTATTCTCTCGATCTTGACCTATTACTACCCCCACTGGACCGGCCTGACTCAGCACGCGGTGCGGGTTGCGGAAGAGCTGGCATCGCGGGGCCATACCGTCACTGTGCTGACGGCTCAATACTCAGCGGAGCTACCGCCCGAAGAGATGCTCAACGGCGTTCGTGTGCTGCGCCTGCCGACGCTGGGCCGTCTGAGCCGGGGCATGATCATGCCGCAGTTTCCCACCGCCGCGATCCGTGAGATCCGCGACCATGATGTGGTGCATATGCACACGCCCATGTTCGAGTCGGCGCTGGTTGCGGTGCTGTGCCGGGCGCTCAACACGCCGCTGCTGATGTCGCATCACGGCGATCTGGTAATGCCCAAAGGGCCGTTCAACCAGTTCACCGAGCTGGCCGTCACCAAGCTGATGAGCCTGGGCGGTCATCTGGCGGATCGGGTCAGCACCTACAGCCACGACTACGGCAGCAACTCGCCGTTTCTTCAGCAGTTCACCCACAAGCTGACCGCGATCTACCCGCCGATTTCCATACCGGAGCCGCAGCCGGATGCCATCGCTGCGTGGCGCGCCGAGCTGGGTCTCGAAGATAAGCTGCTGGTGGGCTTTGCCGGTCGCTTCGTCGAGGAAAAAGGCTTCGATTTCCTGCTCGACGCGATCCCACAGATCAAGGCGCAGATCCCGAACGTGCATTTTGTCTTCGCGGGCGAGATCAACGTCGTCTATGAAAAGTTCTATGAGCGCTGCGCCCCGCAGATCGAACAGCACCGCGACGACATTACGCTGCTTGGCCTGCTGCGCGATCCTCAGCAGCTGGCTAACTTCTACGCCATGTGCGACGTGTTCACGCTGCCGTCGCGCACCGATTGTTTCGCGATTGTGCAGGTCGAGGCGTTGCTGAGCGGCACGCCGCTGGTGACGGCGAATATTCCCGGCGCGCGGGTGGTGCTGCAAGAGACCGGCATGGGCCGACTGGTGACGCCACGCGATGCCGAGGCGCTGGCGGAAGGGCTGATCGAAGTGCTGAGCAATGCCGAGCGCTACCGGCCCAGCCCGGAGGCGGTGCGGCAAGTTTTTGATCTTAAGCTAACGGTTGATCAATACGAGGGATGTATGCAGGAGTTGAGCGAATCGCGCAAAGGCCGTCAGTCAACACAGCTCAAGCCGCAGGATCGGCGCAAACTTGAGGTGCTACTGCGCAACGAGGCCGACATGGCCTTTCGTCGCCGCGCCTTCCGGCTGCTGGAATGGCTTGATCTCAAGGACGGCGAACGCGTCTTCGACTGTGGCTGTGGTATGGGCTTTTACTTGATG
>JAFAYS010000893.1 GCA_019240175.1 Chloroflexota bacterium
GATCGCTACCTCGCGGATCGTTGGCTATCGCGAGATGGGCTACCGCATCGGGCGCGGCTTTGAGCATGTGACGGTCAGCGAGCTGTCGCGCGAGGACAAGGACGACTTTGCGCAGCGCTGGTGTGATCTGACCGAGCCACCCGAGCGGCGGGAAAACGCCAAAAACGAACTCATCCGCGACATTCACAGCACCGATCGTATCGAGCGCTTGACCGGCAACCCGATGCTGCTGACGACCATGGCACTGGTCAAGCGCAAAGTCGGCAAGCTGCCGAGCCGCCGCGCCGAGCTATACTGGGATGCCGTGGAGGTGCTGCTTAACTGGCGGCGCGAGGTGGACGAGCCGCTGGATCATCATGAGGCAGTGCCACAGCTTGAGTACATCGCCTACGCCATGTGCGACCGTGGCATCCAGCAGCTGCGCGAGGACGAGATTCTGGCCTTGCTTGAACAGATGCGCGCCGAGTATCCCCAGGTACACCCCGCGCGCGACCACACGCCCGCCGAGTTTCTCAAGCTGCTTGAGCGCCGCACCGGAATTTTGATCGAGGCCGGCCATGTACGCCACAACGGTCGTCCTGTGCCGGTCTTTGAGTTTCGGCACCTGACATTTCAGGAATACTTGGCGGGACTGGCGCTGGTGGAGGGGCGCTTCCCTGGCCGTCAACGCGATCGTCCGCTGAGCGAGAACGTTGCGCCGCTAGCCGGCAAAACAAGCGAAGTAGAGTCGCCCAACTCTGATGTAAAAGAGCTAGCCGTTGCGGAGAACTGGCGCGAAGCAATCCGGCTCTGCGTCACCTCCTGCAACGACGACGACGTTGATGCGGTGTTGCTCGCTATTCTCAACCCCTTGCCAGAAGAAGATGTAGCAATCATTGCGCGGCCTCGTGCTGTTATGGCAGCCCTATGCCTAGCTGATGAGCCGAATGCCAGCGATGCGGTCGCTGCCGAGATCCTGCGCGCATTTGCGGCGCAGGTAACCCGATATGATGGCCAAAACTATCCCACTCGGACCACATTAGATATGGCTGCCGCAGAGTTATCAACAACACGCTGGGCCAGCTTATTCCGTTCAATTTTCGTCGAAGAGTTCCAAAGACGCGATGCGATGGAGCGCGAGAACGTTGGAAATCTGGTCGGAAGGCTGGCGACGGCTAATCAGCCACAATACGAGCAGGCTCTTCGAGATTGGATGATACAACAAACAACACTCATTAATTCAGGTAACGAGATTGAAAAGATCGGGGTAACTCTTGAGATCGCAGCCCTAGCCAATCAAGGACGAATCTTGCTCGTGCCAGATCTTATCGATGCCTTATTTGCAATGCTGGTTGAACATGGGCCAATATCACATGCAGCAGCCGAGGCACTTGCAGCACTAAGTTCCTATTCTTTCGCAATAGATGCTTGGCAGCCGCGAGAAGATGAACTACAGAGGATCGAAACTGTCGCTAATAATCTTCAAACTGATCATGGAGCTATTCGTTATCTGTTAGGAATCTTACGACAAGAGAAATCTCCACAACTAGTTCAAATCTTACTTAGCCACGTCAATAGCCCAAATTCTTCTGTACGGAACACTGCAGTATCAGGCCTCGGTCAACTCAAAGATACCCGTGCCTTGGATGCATTAATTGTTGCCCTTGCTGATCCTGACAACAACGTCCGCAATACCGCCATCTTCGCCCTTAGTCAGTATGGCGACCCTGGCGCTGTCGAGCCGCTTCTTACCGTCCTTGCTGATCCTAATATCAGTATCCGTAGTGCTGCCGTTACAGCTCTTGGTCAACTTCGCGACCCTCGCGCTGTTGAGCCGCTTCTTACCGTCCTTGCTGATCCTAATACCAATGTCCGTAGTGCTGCCGCCACAGCCCTTGGTCAACTTCGCGACCCTCGCGCTGTCGAGCCGCTTCTTACCATCCTTGTCAGCCGCGATATCCTCCTTCGTAGGTCTGCCGCTACAGCTCTTGGTCAACTTGGCGACCCTCGCGCTGTCGAGCCGCTTCTTACCACGCTTTTTCATTCTGTCAGGTTCATAGGCAGTGCCGTTGCCGAAGCCCTTGGTCAAATCAGAGATCCTGAGGCCGTGGAACCGCTCATTGCCGCTCTTAGCAATTCAAATAGTATCATTCGCCGTCACGCTGCCTATGCCCTTGGTCAAATCAGAGATCCTCGTGCTATTGAGCCACTCCTAACGACTCTCACAGATACCGAGAGCAGCATCAGTAGTGCTGCTGCTCAAGCACTCAGTCAACTTGGCTCTGAAATCGGCATCACGTTTTTGATGAGCAAGCTATCTGACGACAGCCAAGAAAAGCGGAAGCTAGTATTGGCAGAATTAGCACGAACTTGCAAGGATGAAATTGATCGCAAGCTGCTGACCAGAGACCTTGATGGATTTGAGCCATTCATCGACCCACAAAACATAATTGATCGGGAGCGCATCATTCGAGCAGCCCGAAGGCTCGAACTGCCGATCGAAGAGGTGCGCCAGCGCTACGAGGCGTTAGCTCAGCGCTTCGGGCTCAGAGTGGAGCCATTGGAGACGTAGAAATCGAGCTGGCAACCGCTTGCGTCCGGTTGAAACCAATGATCACGCAGTCACCAGGAAGGAGCCGCACCCATGGCGGAAGGTAGCAACAAACGCCCGCGTCGCCGCAAAAAGCAGCCCGACACGCCAGCGCCCGCCGAGCAGCCCCAGCAGCCGATTCCGGCAGATGTGCCGGCGGATGACAAGGCCGAGCCGGTGCAGATGGAGTCGCGCGAGCGCTCGTCGCGCCAGGGCCAGGGGTTTCAGTCGCGCATCCTGGACCGCACCGTGATCGCGATCCCGCTGCTGGAAAAGTTTGAGGCCGAGAACGTGCGCAGCGCAGAGAGTACGCAGGAGCCGCCGCAGCTCTACTCGGTGATCATCGATATCAATCTGGACTATCCCGATGGTCGCGCCAGCGCCCGCGAGGTCGTACGCGACCTGGCAGCCGAGGCGATCGCGCAGACAGGCGGCGACCCACAGCGCGAGGGCATCAACCGGCTGAAAAGCGAGTACAGCGATCAGTACGTCTTCGGCAGCTTCACCAGCGCGACGATTCGCAAGCTGATTCAGCTGGATCAGGCGCGCGACGAGCGGGCGATCTTTCGCATCTGGCCGGACTTCAAGGTGAAAGCGCTGATCAACAAATCGGTCAGCACGGTCAAGGCCGATGCCGCGCGGGTTTCCTTCGCGGCGATGGGCGAAGATATCGTCTGGGCGGTGCTGGACTCGGGCATCGACGAGACGCATCCGCATTTTCAGCAGCATAAAAATCTTGAGGCCGAGCCGCCGCTGCAGCATCGTGATTTT
>JAFAYS010001016.1 GCA_019240175.1 Chloroflexota bacterium
GCGGCTAGTTCGTCGCCCGACTTCAGATCCATCACGCGCACGCCCTGCGTCAAGCGGCCCAGCGTCGAGATGCTGTTCGCCGCCAGCTTGATGACGATGCCCTGACGCGTGATAAAGGTCAGCGTATCGGTCTGCTCAATTACACGCGCCACCGCGATCTCGTCGCCCTCGCGCAGCCGCATGGTGATCACGCCGCCGGTCGCGCGGCCTTTGATCGGATACTCGTCGACCAGCGTCTGTTTGCCCTGGCCCTTCTTGGTCACCACCAGCAGCGCCGCCTCAGGTCGCGCCAGCTCCATGCCGACAACTCGATCTTTGGCTCCCAGGTTGATGCCCGTGACGCCGCTCGCCGGACGGCCCATTGACCGGACCTGGCTCTGCTTGAAGCGGATCGTCTGGCCGGCGCGCGTAGTCATGAGCACGTCTTCGTCGCCCTTGCTCATGCGCACCCAGCGCAGCGAGTCGCCTTCTTCCAGGCCGATCGCGATCAGACCGTTGGAGCGAACCGACGAGTACTCGCTGAGGATCGTCCGCTTGATCTTGCCGTTGACGGTGGCCATCACCAGATACTCGGCATCGTCGAAGTCAGGCACGGGCAGCATTGTCGTGACCTGCTCGTTGGGCTCAAGCGAGATCAGGTTGACCAGCGGCAGGCCCTTGGCAGTGCGTCCGGCATCGGGCACCTCGTGCGCCTTGAGCTGATACACCTTGCCGCGATCGGTGAAGAACAGCAGATCGTCCAGGGTGTTGCAGGCGATCATGTGCTGCACAACATCCTGCTCGCGGGTCGTCATGCCTTTGATGCCCTTGCCGCCGCGATGCTGCGTGCGGTAGGTGTCGGCGTTGACGCGCTTGATATAGCCGCGATCCGTGATCGTCACCAGGATTTGCAGATCCGGGATCAGGTCCTCGGCTGAGATGTCGCCGGTTGCTTCGGCCATGATGCGTGTGCGCCGCGCGTCGCCGTACTTGTCCTTGAGGTACTGCAGATCTTGCTTGATCAGGAGGAGCACGCGCCGCGTGTTGGCCAGAATATCTTCCAGCTCCGCGATCAGCTTGATCACCTCACGATACTCGTCCTCGATCTTCTTGCGCTCCATCGACGCCAGACGGCCAAGCTGCATCTCAAGGATCGCATTGGACTGCGCCTCGCTCAGCTTGAAGTTGGAGATCAAGTTGTTGCGGGCGCTATCGCGGGTGCGCGAGTTGCGGATCGTAGCGATGATCTCGTCCAGGTGATCCAGCGCGATCTTGAGGCCTTCCAGGATATGCGCGCGTGAGCGAGCTTTGTCTAGCTCGTACTCGGTGCGGCGGCGGATCACGTTCTCGCGATGCTCGATATAGTATTGCAGCACCTTCTTGAGCGTCAGCACGCGCGGCTGGTTGCCTTCGACCAGCGCCAGCATGTTCACGCCAAAGGTGACCTGCATCTGGGTGTACTTGAAGAGATGGTTGAGCACCTTGCGCGGCTGCGCGTCCTGCTTGAGAATGATCACCAGCCGAATGCCGTTGCGATCCGACTCGTCGCGCACGTCGCGGATGCCGTCGATCTTGCGGTCTTTCACCAGCTCGGCGATACGCTCGATCAGCCGCGCCTTGTTGACCTGATACGGCAGCTCGGTGACGACGATGTGATATGCACCACGCGCCGCCTCTTCGATGTGTGCCTTGGCGCGGATCACGATGTGACCCTTGCCGGTCGAGTACGCGTTGACGATGCCCTCGGTGCCGAGGATCACGCCGCCGGTCGGGAAGTCCGGGCCGGGAACGAAGCGCATCAAGTCTTCGACCGTCGCCTCGGGATTGTCGATCAGGTGAACGATCGCGTCGCTCAGCTCGCTCAGGTTATGCGGCGGGATGTTGGTAGCCATGCCCACGGCGATACCGGCGGCACCATTGAGCAGCAGGTTCGGCAGCTTAGCCGGCAGCACCGACGGCTGCATGTATGAGCCGTCGAAGTTGGGGACGAAATCGATGGTGTTCTTGTCGATGTCGTAGAGCATTTCTTCGGCGACTTGCGAAAGCCGCGCCTCGGTGTAGCGCATGGCCGCCGGCGGATCGCCGTCCACGCTACCGAAGTTACCCTGTCCATCGACCAGTGGATAGCGAATGTTCCACTCTTGCGCCAAACGGGCTAGCGCGTCGTACACCGAGCTGTCGCCGTGCGGGTGCATCTTACCCAGCACGTCGCCGACGATACGCGCGCATTTTTTGTATGATTGGTTATACCGGATGCCCATGTCCCACATGCCATACAGGATGCGGCGCTGCACCGGCTTGAGGCCATCGCGAACATCCGGCAGCGCGCGCTGCACGATCACGCTCATGGCATAATCGAGATAGGAGCGTTTCAGCTCATCTTCGACCGCGATGGCGTGGGCTGGATTGCCGCCTTCGGGCGGGATAATCGTCTCTGGATTGTCGCTCAAAAAAGGC
>JAFAYS010001072.1 GCA_019240175.1 Chloroflexota bacterium
ATCGAAGAATTCTTGATCCGCAAGTATTGGTACCAGACACCGTTTGGCCTGATCGTCTATATCACACACTGTGAGTGGACCCACCGGCAGAAAAATCATCTGGTCACGATTACCAGAGCGCTACCTAACTGGGTCACAGATCTATCAGGCTCAATGGGCGAGCGTCCCTGTCTTGGGATCAAAGCACGGCTGCATTTTATATGGCCTCACCATCACACGATCGATGTGTTGATCGGCTGCGTTCACATCATCGCGACGCCAACCAAAGCGCCTACCGAAACCAAAGAGATGATCAAATTCGTCGACGACATGAACGGCTACACGAATACGAACGGCTGGATTCTGTGTGGCGACTTCAATGCCGACCCGCAGGTAACAGGACAAGTTACCAACCGATCCGTCCAGTGGGCTCCAACCTGGTCGCAGATCAATCAGCAGCAATACCCGATCGACTATCTTGTCTCAAGCACTCCCGCCGTTACCAATGCGCCATTTAACGGTTGGCAAACCGGCACGGCCATGAGTGATCACCGTCTGATGGCCTTCATTCAGCAGTTTGGGCCGGTCGTACAGATCCTCTGACTTCGCGCAAGGCATCTGGGGAGCGCTCAAGGACGCTGCGAGTGGCCATCCTTGGCAATCACGCTGATGCGCCCGTCGCCCTCCATATGCGCCGAATGTACCTGCGAAAGATCGCTGAGGCCCTGCTCGTGAATCTGGCTCATCAACTCGCCCTCGGTGATCAGCTCGCGGCGCATATTCCGGCGCAGCAGGTTGCCGTCTTTCACTAGCGGCAGCGGCGGCGGATGCACAAAGCGCTCAAAGGCCGGGAAGTGGTAGCCCAGCCAGTCGAGCGTGTAGTTCCAAAAAATGATCGTGATGACAAGTATGATGCCGTCGCCAACCGAGCGGTAGTCGTCGGCCATGCCGTTCTGCGCGGCGTCGGCGATCACAACCACCATCAGCAGATCGGCCAGGCTGATCGAGCTGGCGACGCGCTTCAAGATCCCGCGCATGAGCCAGAAAAGGGCCAGGTACATGATCGAGCCGCGCACGACGATCTCAAGGATCGGCGTGGCGGGCAGCAAGACCTTGGCCCAATCGACACTCGCGAACATGATGCTTGACGCCTACGCCGCGCCGTTGCTCGACCGTCCGTCGGAGGCGACCTTGCGATGGCCGTTCATCTCGTTGTTCTCAGCCGCCGCGCGGTAGGTTGTGCGCGTGAGAATCGAGGGCACCACCGCCGACTGGCTTTCCCAGCCGGTCTTGGCCTCGTCGCCCTGCTGCGAGGTTGGGCCAGGCAGCAGCCGGCTTGTGATCGCCATGATAGTCCCGACCAGACCAGGGAACAGATTATTGGCCACCGCGATCAGCTTAGCCTGCGGCGTGATCGTCAGCGCGGCATCGCCGTGGCGGCAGGCCTCGATGATTTGCTGGGCCGCGCTCTCGGCGTCGATCGAGACCAGCGGCAGTGAGTCCGCGATCGTAAACCAGGCGTACTCGCTGCGATGCTGGCCTTTGACCGTCACGTTAGGCGGCGAGCCGGTGCGCATCAGACCTGGGCAGACCGTCGTGACCTGGATGTTGTCTTTGGCCAGCTCAGCGCGCATGCCGTCCGAAAGCCCGACCAGCGCAAACTTACTGGCGGAGTACGGCACCAGATGCGGCACCGCGACCTTGCCGCCGACCGAGGAAATATTGACGATGCGACCGCCGCCCTGCAAGCGCATGTGTGGCGTGACAGCCAGCATGGTGTAGAGCGGCCCCCACATATGGACCGCCATCGCGTTCTCGAAGTCTTCGAGCGCCATGTGCTCCAGCGGCCCGACCGCGATCACGCCCGCATTGTTGATCAGCACGTCGATCCGCCCGAAGCGCCCGATCACCTGCCCGATCGCCCGCTCCACCTCGTCGCGATCGCGTACGTCGCAGGTGACCGTCAGCACCTGACCCCCATGCTTGGTAACGTCCTGCTCAGCGCGCTTCAGCTCGTCGGGGTTGCGCGCCAGCAGCGTAAGATTTGCGCCTTCTGCCGCCAGCTGCCGCGCGATCACCAGGCCCAGGCCACGCGATCCGCCGGTGATCACCACCGACTTGCCGCTAAAATCGATCGCCTCACGGCTACGCAATCTGCGGAGCGCGGCACCTGCGCCGACGCCGGCCACAAACAGCGATGCCAGCCTAGCTGTTCCTTTCATAATCACTCCTTCAGAGTTTATGTCAAATTAAAAATCGGCATTGATCGGTCAATAACAACGCTTAG
>JAFAYS010000001.1 GCA_019240175.1 Chloroflexota bacterium
TGCTGCTACAGCGCCGCTGGGAGCGGCAGCGCCAGGAGCGGATCGCGCGGGGTGAGGACGTAACGCCCAAACGTATCCAGGACGATGACGACGATGACGATTATTAGTTGAAGCCAGACCACTGCACGCCGAGGCGTACGCTGTTGAAACGGATTGGCTGAGCGCCGCGTATTGAGTTACGCGACGCGCTGACCAAAGCCTGAGCGCAGTAGCTCCATCATCAGCTGATCGAGCACGGCCTCCGCCTCAAGGTAGGAGCGGGCATACCCCACAAGTACGCCGTCAAGATAGATAGCAAAGTCTTGCGTGTTGCGGCTGTACATAATATTCTTACGATGCATACTCGGACTCCTGTACTTGCTCATTACGTCTTGTTGTATTTTAGCACGATTGTTCTAAAATAGCAAGTGTTTGATTGACAAAAGCTGTACGCGTCGTTATGATCCGCTTGGCAGCGCAGCCTAGTGGACGGCGCTCCCATCATTTGCGAAAGAGAGTTGCGCGTTGCGCTCGTGGAAATTTTGGCTCGGCGTTTTGGTAAGCGCCTTTTTTGTGTGGTTGACGGCGCGAGGGCTTGAGTGGGGCGAGTTTTACTCCGCGCTGCGCGGCGCGCGCTATGAGTGGCTGCTTCCGGCGATCCTGGTGTATTTTGCCGCCGTCTGGGCGCGGACCTGGCGCTGGCACTATATGCTGCGGCATATGAAGCAGGTCAGCGTCATGCGGCTGTTTCCGGTGGTCGTGATCGGCTACATGGGCAACAATGTGTATCCCGCGCGTGCCGGCGAGGTGATCCGCTCTTACGTGCTCAAGAAGAAAGAAGGCGTGAGCGTCTCGGCGTCGCTGGCGACAGTAGCGCTAGAGCGGCTGTTCGACGGCCTGGTAATGTGCGCGTTTGTGTTCTTCGCGCTGCCGTTCGCACCGCTGCCGCCGGTCTATCGCAATGTGGTAGTAGGCTTTAGCCTGCTGTTCTTTGCGGTGCTGATCGTCTTTTTGCTGCTGGCGACCAATCCCGATCGCACGGATCTGATCGCAGCCCGCATGATCAACGCGCTCTTGCCGCAGCGCTTCCGGCCACAGGCGACGGAGCTGGCCAGCAAGTTTTTGGTCGGCCTCCACGCGCTGCGCTCGCCGCGCGAGCTGTTCATGATCCTCCTAACCTCAGTCGCGATCTGGCTCACCGAGACCGGCAAATACTGGGTGATCGCGCACGCCTTCCCCGCGCTGCAGGTCAACTTCATGGTGCTGATGCTGATGACGGCGGTGGTGAATCTTGCGACCACGCTGCCGTCCGCGCCGGGCTATGTCGGCACCTTCGACAAGCCGGGCATCGAGATCCTCAAGGCCTTTGGTCAGCCCGCGAATATCGCCGCCGCCTACACGATCGTGCTGCATGTGGCGCTGTGGCTGCCGATCACGCTGCTGGGCTTTGTGTTCATGGCCCAGGAAAGCCTGCGCTGGCGCGAGCTTGAGATCGTAACCCGCGACGAATCCACCCCCACTCCGGCGATGCTAACCGATTAGCCAGCCGCTCAGGACAGATACACTCATATGAAGATTGGCATTATTGGCGGCGGCTTTGCAGGACTGACTGCCGCCTACGATCTGCTCAAAGCCGGGCATCAGGTCACGGTTTTCGAGGCCGCGCCGCAGGTTGGCGGTCTGGCCTCCGGCTTCAAAGCGCCGGGCTGGGACTGGTCGCTTGAGCGCTTCTACCACCATATTTTCACTACCGACGCCGACATTATCGCGCTCGCCAAAGCGATCGGTGCCGAGGATCTGCTCTTCTTCAACCAGCAGAACACGGCGTTTTTCTGCCCCGAGCATGGCGCGCACGCAGTAACCACGCTGGGCATTTTGCGCTATCCACATCTGCCCTTCCTCGATCGCATTCGCTTTGGTGTCAGCGGCTTGCAGCTCAAGCTGCGCAATGATTGGCAGCGCCTGGAGCGTATCACCGCCGAGCAGCACATGACACGCTGGGCCGGTAAGCGCGCGTACCAGGAACTGTGGCAGCCCCTTTTCGACGGCAAATTTGGGCCGTATGCCTCGCAGGTCAACGCAGCCTGGATCTGGGCGCGCGGCAAATCGCGCTCGTTCAAGCTGGGCTACTTCAAAGGCGGCTTTCAAGCCTTTGCCGACGCGCTGGCGGCGTACGTTTCCAAGATCGGCGGCAGCTTAAAGCTCAACGCTCCGGTGCAGCGCCTGGAACAGATCGACGGCGGCTGGCGTGTTTTCACCAACGGCGTCGAGGACCAGTTCGACCGCGTGATCGTGGCGTCAGCGCCGGGCGTGCTGATGAAGCTGGCTCCTGAACTTCCCGCAGAGTACACAGACAAGCTCAAGCTGCTCAAGTCGATCGGCGCGGTAGTGATGGTGGCTACGCTCAAGCAGCCGCTGCTGACCAACGGCGTCTACTGGCTGAACATCACCAAGGGCGCACTGCCGTTTCTGGCGCTGGTCGAGCACACTAATATGATTCCGGCGCGGCACTACGGCGGCGATCGCGTGATCTACTGCGGCGATTATCTGCCGACCGATCATCGCTACTTCACGATGTCGGACGAGGACGTGACCAACGAGTGGCTGGCCTCGTTGAAGACGGCCAATCCCAACTTCGATCCGAGCTGGGTCAAGCAGACCTGGCTGTTTCGTGAGGCGTACGCCCAGCCGATCGTGCCGCTCAACCACTCGCGTAATCTGCCGTCGCTGCGCACGCCGCTGGATGGGCTGTTTTTCGCCAGCATGAATCATGTGTATCCCTGGGATCGCGGAACGAATTTTGCCGTAGAATTGGGTCATCGCGTAGCCCGCGAGGTAGCGTCAAGCGGCGTTACCGCTTAAAGATCGACAGATGTTTGGCAACCAACCATTCATCGCCATCTAAGGTGTTATGGAAGAACATGTATCAGGTGGTGCATTAGCTATTCGTGTGCTGGCCGTTCTGCTGCTCGTCGGTATGAACGGCTTCTTCGTTGCGGCGGAGTTTGCGCTGGTCGGCGCACGCGCGTCGCGGCTGGATCAGCTCACCGAGGAAGGCCGCGGCGGCGCGAAGCTGGCGCGCTATATGCAAAACCATCTCGATCGCTATATCGCGGCGTCGCAGCTGGGCATTACCGTGGCCAGTCTGCTGCTCGGCTGGCTGGGCGAGGATACGTTTGCCCAACTGATCGAGCCACCGGTAGCGCGCGGGCTGGCGGCAGTGCTTGGACCGATCCCGGCAGTCTCGCAGTACGCCGGCACTATCAGCACGACGATCGGCTTTGCCCTGGCGATCTTTATCGTGACGGTGCTGCATATTGTGCTGGGCGAGCAGGCGCCCAAGGTATTTGCGATCCGCGCCGCCGAGCAGACGGCGCTCTTTATCGCGCGGCCTTTGCAGATCTTCAATCAGATTTTTGGCCTGATCATTCGCTTTCTCGATTGGCTGACGAATCTGGTGCTGCGGATCTTCGGCGTGCAGGGCCAGACCGGGCATCACGGCCCGCCGACGCTGGAAGAGCTGCGCATGATGGTGCAGGCCAGCCGTCAGGGCGGTGTGATCGAGCAAGAAGAGCAGGAGCTGCTGATCAACGTCTTCGACTTCGGCTCACGGGCGGGCTATCAGGTGATGATCCCGCGTACCGATGTCAAGACGATCGCGCATGACTCGACCGTACGCGAGTTTTTG
>JAFAYS010000059.1 GCA_019240175.1 Chloroflexota bacterium
GCGGCTCAGCCAGCGTAGGCCCTCATACACATAGCCTCTGAACCACCAGAACCGCCAGAGCGCGTTGGATAAGCGGAGCGCCAACTCAGCGCGCCCCGTCTCAGCGCTATCAAAGGCCCAGGTCAGCGCCGCGCGCAGATTCTCGTAATCCTGATCCAGCCGCTTGATCCAGTCAGTTGCCATGTCTTCCGCCAGGGCACGTTCCGCCTCCTCGGCCAGGCTCAGATAATATTCGGCGTGATGCCAGCGGGTCGGCTCCGCTTCTGCGTTGACGCTTAGCCGCTCTAGCGCGTACGATTGTAGTGTTTCCAGCATCGTAAAGCGCTCACTGCCGTCCCAGCCTTCGACCTGGCGGATCAAGCTTTTGTCGAGCAGCGAGGCCAGTGTGGTTTCCAGCGGCAACTTCAGATCGCCGGCACCGTTACACACCGCCTTCGCCGCCGGCAACGTCCAGCCGCCCACGAAGATGCCCAGCCGCGCAAACAGCCTGCGCTCGTCACCATCCAGCAGCCGATAGCTCCAATCGATCGTTGTGCGCAGCGTTTGCTGACGCGCCGGCAGATTGCGCGGCCCGCCAACCAGTACTGTCAGCGGCTCGTCCAGCCGTTCCAGGAACGCCTGCGGTGTAAAGCGCCGCACATGCACGGCGGCTAGCTCGATCGCGAGTGGCAGGCCGTCCAGCCGCCGGCAGATCTCGGCGATCGCGTGGGCGTTGGCCTCGGTGATGACGAACTTGGGCTGCACCGCCCGCGCGCGCTCGTAGAAGAGCCGCACCGACTCAACGCGCAGCAGGTCGTCCAGCGAGTCCGCATCCTGAGCCGTCGGTGTGGCCAGCGGTGGGATTGGGTAGAGCTGCTCGCCCAGCAAATACAACGCTTCGCGGCTGGTCGCCAGCAGATGCAGCCGTGGACAATGGCCCAGCAGGTCATCGGCGATGGCGGCAGCAGCGGCCAGCAGATGCTCACAGTTGTCGAGGATCAGCAGCACATGCTTAGACTGCAAATACGCACGGACTGCCGCCTGCATCTCCCGCTCGGCCAGCTGACGCATGCCCAGCGCATTGGCGATCGCCTGAGCGACGAACGCGCCGTCGCGGATCGGTGACAGATCCACGAACCAGACGCCATCGCGAAAGCTTGGGAGCGCGTCGCTCGACAGCTGAAGCGCCAGACGCGTTTTGCCGCTGCCGCCCATACCCGTCAGCGTTACCAGCCGATTGGTCCCCAGCAGATCCATAAGCTCGGCGCGCTCGTTAATGCGGCCCACAAAGTTGGTAAACGGAAACGGAACATTGGTCCGGCGCACACTCAGCTGCTCGTCAAAGGCTTTTTCCAGCGGTAAGCTCGCCGGCTGCGGAAGTGTATCGACGGGGCGCTCGGCGCGGGCTGCGCTCAGAAACGCGCTACGCTCAGCCTCGGGAATATCCAGACAGGTTGCCAGACGCTGCGCGACCTCCAGCGACGGGCGCAGATCATCGGCCTCGATGCGGCGAATCGTGATCGTCGCACAGGGCACCCGCTGAGCAAGCTCAGCCTGGGTCAGATCAAGCGCTTTGCGGCGGCGGCGTAACCAGATCCCGAATGAGAAGATCTCTTCCACGGCGGGCACCTCTTCCATGCCTGTTGTTGACGAAGACGTCGTACCAGGAAGCCATGCAATCTGGAAGCTCATAGCTGGGGCAGACCCGCTGCCGGCTATTCCGTCCGTCGGGGTGCGAAGGGAGCGTCGCGCATCTGGCTGATGCAGCTGGTTCCAGCGCCGAGGCTGGAGGTAGTACTCAGTATACTCTATTTCTCTCCTTTTGCTTGCTCCCAGCGTACACGCCCCGACGAACCCGGTTGTATCTCTAATCGATATCAATTCAGCCAGCTACATCTGTATCACTTGTATCACTTTGTGATACCTATGCCGACGAGACTGGTGCTGTAATAGAGACAGCTCGTCTATCACCCCTCGCAACCATGGATAATACAAGCAGGAGGGCCCCCCTGATGTTGACGTACTCGATTGAGTTGATTATTGATCCTCAGGATCTTAGCGCGATGCAGGCTGCGCAGCAGCAGATTGTGCTGGCCAAACCGGTCAGCGACACCTACATTCCCAATGTCGCCTGGCAGAGCTTCGATCCGCTCGTCGATAATGTCGTCACCTGGTCCGAAGAGTACGGAATCTACGCCTCAAATACGAATCTCGTCCACGGCGCACGCATCCTCAAAACCAGCTCAATGCCCTACCCGGCGCAGCCTGGCGCCTACTACTCGTTCGCCACCGACGCCACGTTCTACGGCCCGATCCAGGAGTCCGGCGCAGCTGACACGAACGAATTCGGCGTCAGCAACGACGTTCCCTCCGCGAATCATCCCGCGCTGGTCTTTGGTCTGGTTCAAAACGCGATCATCAACGATACTGCCTTCAACTTTCGGCCACTCAATGCCCAGACGGTGCGGGCCAACCAGCGGCGGACCTTCACCCCGCTCAACACGGTCTACATCTGGCTTCAGTCGCATCTCGCCAGCGGCACGGTGATCACCCAGCTGCCGCGCAAAGTCTCGATCGTGACCTTTGGCGGCGTGATCAATGCCCAGACGCTCAAGTACGATCCCGCCAGCGGCATGTTCGTGCCCTACTCGCCGAGCAAACGCAGCTTTCTATTGAATCCGCCCAACGTCACGCTCTTCGATCGGGTGTTTATCTAACGTTGGGCGACCGGA
>JAFAYS010000174.1 GCA_019240175.1 Chloroflexota bacterium
GGCTGCTAAATCTGCCCACGGATCGACCGCGCCCAGCCGTGCAGTCCGCCCAGGGCACGCTGACCGGCTTCGAGCTTGACGAGTCGCTGCACCAGGCACTGACGGCGCTGGCTCAGCGCGAGAACGTCACGCTATTTATGCTGATGCTGGCCGCCTTCGAGGTGCTGCTGTACCGTTGGAGCGGTCAGGACGATCTGGTGGTCGGCACGACGATCAGCGGTCGCAACCGCAGCGAGCTTAGCAACGTGATGGGCTTTTTCGCCAATAACCTGGCGCTGCGCACGAGCCTGAGCGGCAATCCAACTTTTCGCGAGGTCGTGCAGCGCGTGCGGACCACGGCGCTGGCGGCCTACAGCCATCAGGATGTGCCGTTTGAGCTGCTGGTCGAAAAGCTGAACCCGGAGCGCGATCTGAGCCACGCGCCGCTGTTTCAGGTGGCTTTTACGCTGCAAAATGAGCTGGTGCCGACGCGCGAGGTGGCCGGCGTGACCATGCGCTCGCTGCTGATCGACAGTGGCACGACCAAGTTCGATCTGACGCTTTTCATCTGGGAAGGTGCCAACAGCCTGAGCGGCACGCTTGAGTACAGCAGCGCGCTCTTCGATGCCGCCACGATCGCGCGGCTGGTGGCGCACTTCACCAAACTGCTCAGCGCGATCGCCGCCGATCCCGAGCAGCGCGTGGATCAGGTATCGCTGCTGAGCGCCGCCGAGCGCACGACCGTGCTGGATCTATGGAACGCTACCGCTACGAGCTACCCCAACGATCAATGTTTGCATCAACTGGTCGAGGCACAGGCCGCGCGCACACCCGACGCGATCGCGGTTATCGCTGAGAATGCGACGCTGAGCTACGCTGAGCTCAACGCGCGGGCCAATCAGCTGGCGCACTATCTGCAAACGCTGGGCATCGCGCCGGAAGATCGCATCGGGCTGTGTGTTGAGCCCGCGCCCGAAATGATCGTCGGCATGCTGGCGATCCTCAAGGCCGGTGGTGCGTACGTTCCGCTCGATCCCAACTATCCCACCGAGCGCTTGCAGTGGATGCTGGGCGACATCCAGGCGCGAATCGTGTTAACTCAGGAGCGGCTGCTTGATCGTTTGCCGCAGGAAGAGCGAACGATCGTGTGTCTGGATCGCGACTGGCCGCAGATCGCCGCACAGCCGGAGACTAATCCGCGCCTCGGCGTCACAGCCGACAACCTGGCGTATGCGATCTACACCTCGGGCTCGACCGGTCAGCCCAAGGGCGTGCTGCTGGCACATCGCGGCGCGGTCAACAATCTTCAGTGGCGGCAGCACAGCTGGCCGCTCGACGAGTCGGATCGTATGCTGCAAAGCTTCGCGCCAAGCTTCGATCCATCGGTCTGGACGATTTTCTGGCCGCTGATGGCCGGTGCGGCAGTGGTGCTGGTCAGCACGGCGCAGCGCGCGGATAGTGCCGCGCTGGTACGGCTGATGGTCGAGCATAACGTGACCGCGATGGGTCTGACGCCCACGATGCATCTGCTGACCCTGGATGAGCCCGCGTTCGACAGAACCAAACTGCGCTACGTCGTCAGCGGTGGCGAAGTGCTGACGGCTGAGCTACAGCGCCGCTTCTTCGCGCGCACAAACGCGATCCTGTGCAACTGCTACGGCCCCACCGAGGCCACGATCGACACCACCTTCTGGGTGTGCCCGCGCGCCGACGAGCCGCAGGCCGCGCCGATCGGCCATCCGCTGCCGAATGTGCGCGTGTATATTCTGGATGCGCAGCTCAACCCCGCGCCGATCTGCGTGCCAGGAGAGCTGTACATCGGCGGCGTGAATCTGGCGCGCGGCTACCAGGGCCGCCCCGCTGCGACCGCCGAGCGCTTCATCCCCGATCCGTTCAACCAGAATCCAGGCGCACGGCGCTACAAAACCGGCGATCGGGCGCGCTACCGAGCCGACGGCGCGATCGAGTTTTTGGGCCGCATCGACGAGCAGGTCAAAGTGCGTGGCTTCCGCATCGAGCTGGAAGAGATCGAAGCGCTGCTGCGCCAGCATCCCGGGCTGCGCGAAGTGGCGGTCACGGCGCAAAACCAGCAGCTGGTAGCGTATATCGTTGGGGAACAAAAGAACCAAGGAACAAAAGAACAAAGTACCACTGATTCCCCCTCGCCTACCGCAGTGGGAGAGGGGATGTCCCGGAGGGACAGGGGTGAGGGCCTAGGTTCTGCGGAATTGCGCCGCTACCTACAGCGCCGTCTGCCGGAGTACATGATCCCGGCGGTCTTTGTGCCGCTCGACGCGCTGCCGCTCACGCCCAGCGGCAAGATCGACCGCAAGGCGCTGCCCGCCGTCGACGGCGCGCGACCGACGCTTGAGGAATCGTATGTTGCGCCGCGCACACCGGTCGAAGAGGTGCTGGCACGCATCTGGGCCGAAGTGCTGGGACTGGATCGTGTCGGCATGGACGACAACTTCTTCGATCTGGGCGGTCACTCGCTGCAGGCCAACCTGCTGTTGTCACGCGTGCGCGACGCCTTCCAGGTTTCGCTGCCGCTGCAAACCATGTTCGAGTCCACGACGGTGGCGGTGCTGGCCGAGCGATTGGTCGAGCACGAAAGCCAGCCGGGTCGCACCGAGAAGATCGCGCGGCTGATCCAGCGCATCAAAGGATCGTCGCGTGAGGAGCTGCAACAAACGCTTGAGCAGCGCCGCCAGCAGGCCGCCCGCGCCGATCGCTAAGTTCTAGGAATTTAAACAACACATGAGTCAAAGTAACTTTGCCGATCGACCCGGCCTGTCGCCCGAAGAGCTGGAGCTGCTGGCCTATCTGATGGAAGAAGAAGGCCTACAGTCGCAGCAGGAGCAGCCGATTCGCCCGCGCGACCCGTTGATCGATCCGCCGCTCTCGCCGGCGCAAGAGCGGCTGTGGTTTGTCAACCAGTGGGAGCAGGACAACGTTTCCTACAATCTGCCGCTGGCCGTGCACCTGGTTGGCCATCTCGATCGCGCCGCGATGGAGTCGAGCATCAACGCGATCATCAGCCGTCACGAGGCGCTGCGCACGACCTTTCCGCTGATCGATGGTCAGCCGATTCAGCGTGTCGCGCCGAGTCTGACATTGCCGCTGACGCAGATCGATCTTGAGCCCCGAGCGGCCACCGCACGCGAGAGCGCGGCGCTGCAATTAGCCGACGCCGAGGCACATCATCGCTTCGACCTTCAGCACGGCCCGCTGCTGCGGTTTGTGCTGCTGCGCCTCAGCGCCGACGAGCATATGCTGCTGCTGAACATGCACCATATGATCTTTGACGGCTGGTCAATGGGCCTGTTCATCCGCGAGTTTTCGACACTCTACACCGCTTATGTCAATTCTCCACGCGACACGCCGCCAAACATTGCGGATCTGCTGCCCAGGCTGCCGATCCAGTACGCCGACTTCGCGATCTGGCAGCGCGATTGGCTGGCCGGCGAGGCACTACAGCAAGAGTTACATTTCTGGCAGAAGCAGCTACACCCAGAGGGCACCCGCCCGTTGCCGGTGCTACAGCTACCAACCGATCGGCCACGACCGGCGGTGCAAACCTCGAACGGCGCGGTCGAGCGCGTAACGTTGCCCGAACAGCTGACGAGCGCACTGGCCGCGCTGGGACAGGGAGAAGACGCGACGCCGTTTATGGTGCTACTGGCGGCGTTCAATCTGCTGCTCGGGCGCTACAGCCGCCAGGACGATCTGATCGTGGGCTCGCCGATCGCCAACCGCGACCGCTCCGCCTTTGAAAACCTGATGGGCTACTTCGTCAACACGCTGCTGCTGCGTGGCGACCTGAGCGGCAATCCGACGTTTCGTGAGCTACTGCGCCGCACACGGTCGATGGTGCTGGACGCCTACGCGCATCAAAACGTGCCGTTCGAGCAGCTGGTCGAGGTGCTGAAGCCGGAGCGCAACCCGAGCTACACGCCGCTGTTTCAGGTGATGTTCATCCTGCAAAACCTGCCGATCCCGAGCTACCAGCTGCCGGATCTCACGCTCACGCCGATCGAGCAGGCCAGCACCACGGCCAAGTTCGATCTCACGCTCAACCTCGCGCCGCCGATGATCGGAGCCAGCGGAGCAGCCGCGACCAACGGCGGTCTGGTCGGCACGCTTGAGTACAACACCGACCTCTTCGACGCCGCGACGATCCAGCGGATGATCGGCCACTTCGCCACGCTGCTCGCTTCGATCGCAAACCATCCGGATCAGCCGATCGCGGATCTAGCGCTGATTACGGAAGCCGAGCAGACGCTGCTAGAATCGTGGACGCCGCCGTTTGAGCCGTTCGCCAACGCGATCTGCCTGCACGAGCTGGTCGCCCAACAGGCCGCGCGCACACCGGACGCGATCGCCGTGACACAGTTCGATCGTGACGGCGGCGAGCGGCGGCTGAGCTACGGTGAGCTAGACCGGCGATCGAATCAGCTGGCGCGCTATCTGCATCGCCAGCGCATCGGCCCCGAGCGCCGCGTCGGGCTGCTGGTCGAGCGCTCACCCGACATGATCGTGGCTATGCTGGCGATCCTCAAAGCCGGCGGCGCGTATGTCCCGCTCGATCCCGCGCTGCCAGCCGAGCGACTGGCGTTTATTCTGCGCGACGCCCAGATCGGCCTGGTGTTGACGCAGAGCCACCTCGCGCCGCAGATCGCGCAGGTTGAACAGATCACGCTCGTGTCGCTCGACGATTGGTCGGCGCTCGATCGCGAGTCGAACGAGGCACTGCCGATTGTGGTTCAGGCCACGAATCTGGCGTATGTGATCTACACCTCGGGCTCGACCGGGCGACCCAAGGGCGTGCTGACGACGCATCAGTCGGTGGTTAATTATCTTGAGGCCGTGCAGCCACTCTACCAGCTAGCTCCTAACGATCGCATGTTGCAGTTCGCGTCGCCGAGCTTCGACGCCAGCGCCGAGGAGATCTACACCAGCCTGACCAGCGGCGCGACGCTCGTGCTGCGCACCGAGGAGATGCTGGCCGGCGCTGCGCTCTTTTTCGCTACCTGCCGCGACTGGCGGCTCAGCGTGCTCAACCTGCCGACCGCCTACTGGCACGAGCTGTGCGCACAGCTTGCCGCCGAATCGATCGCGTTTCCGTCAGATTTAAGATTAATGATTATCGGTGGTGAGCGTGCGCTACCGTCGCGGCTGGCACAGTGGCAGCAGGGCGCATCACAGGTGCAGCTGATCAACACCTACGGCCCGACCGAAGCCACGATCGTCGCGACCGCCTGGATTGCCGAGTCGCCCACCGACGCCCTGCGTGAGCTGCCGATCGGACGACCGCTGCGCAATGTGCAAGGCTACATCCTGGACCAGCAGCTGCGCCGCGTGCCGGTCGGCGTGCCC
>JAFAYS010000195.1 GCA_019240175.1 Chloroflexota bacterium
GATCAAGGCTAGTCCGATCTCGATTTTGGCTGATCCTGATCGAACCTGGCAGCCGACCTTGCCGGCGCGTAACCCGCAGCACTACAGCATGGTCGATCTGCTGCTGCTCGTCGACGATCTCAACCCGCTGGGCTAGCTTCCCAGACCTT
Source organism: Chloroflexota bacterium (assembly GCA_019240175.1). GTDB lineage: Bacteria > Chloroflexota > Chloroflexia > Chloroflexales > Kallotenuaceae > LB3-1. Next base: position 150 of record JAFAYS010000195.1, read on the forward strand.
CGTCGTCGTCAACGAGCGTTACGATTCGGCCTAGCCATGCACTGGGATTGATCGCCAAACGCTTTCTGTGCAACGACGCGCGCTGGCGTGAGATCTTCGAGTCCAACCGCGACGTATTGCAAAATCCGGATCAGCTGCGCGTCGGGCAGCGCTTGCAGGTTGTCGTGCCGCTCTAATTGATCGATACATTCGTTGGTTTCATCTCAGGGCGTGATCTGTAATCGATCACGCCCTGAGCGTTTTAATTTTTTATTGCACGCCCGCCAGTGTGCGCTCCAGCCAGCCAAACGGCTGGATCAGCGGTCCGGTGACAAGCCCGCCCGCCAGATAGTTCTGCATTCCCTGATCGATCGCGACGCGATGCAGAAAGCCCAGCGCCAGCGCCAGCACGATCAAGCCCTGAAGCAGCGCCGGCACAATGCCCAGGATCTTGTTCAACAGCGTCGCGTGGAAGCTGCGCGGGATCGCCCAGTTGATCAGCCAGGTCAGCGTACACACCACCAGCAGCACGCCGCCGACGATCGTGAGCGTGCGCACGATGACGTTCTGGATCGAGCCTTCGATCGCCGCGCCAGCCGTTAGAATCGCCGCCAGCAGCCCGATCGCGAGCAGCGCTGCCGTGCGGGTGATGCCGCGGATCAGCCCCTGGTGATAGCCGCCCGCGCCGATCAGCGCCAGCAGCGCCAGCACCGCCGCATCCAAAAGCGTCATGTTAAGATCCTTCGTAGCAGGCAGCCTCGCAATCCGTGCGCTATAATGCCGCCCATGTCTTCAAAACGATTTCAAAAAGCGATGTTCAAAGCGCTTAAGCATACACCACGGCTGGAAAGCTGGCCCTGCCCGCATTTCCCCGAGTGTGGCGGCTGCGCGATGCAAGACATTGCCTACAGCGATCAGCTGGCGGCCAAACAAGCCGCGCTGCTCGAAATCTGGGGCGAGGCGCTGCCCGCCGCGCTGCGCGACGACTACACGATTGTCGCCGCCCCCGATCCGTTTGGCTACCGGCTGCGCATGGACTATGTGTGCTCCGATGACCGCTTTGGCCTGCGTGTGCGCAAACGCTTCTACGCGATCGTGGATCTCGGCGAGTGCCATCTGATTCCGCCCTCGCTCTTCACGATCATCCGCGCGGTCTACACTGCCGCCCGCGAGTGTGGCCTGCCTGACTACAATGTGTACCACAACACGGGCTTTTTGCGCTACCTGGTCGTGCGGCGCAACGTTCGCGACGAGTGGCTGCTCTCGTTTGTGACTTCGGAGCAGACCCACGCGGAGCAGATGGATCGTGCGGCGCAGGCGGCGCTCGACGCGGGCGCGACCAGCGTCTGGTGGCTGCTCAATCCACGCCACGCCGATCTGTCGTTTGGCGAGCCGGTGCGCCACTGGGGCGCGGAGTTTTTGCCGCAGTACGTTCTGGATCGTACGCTGCTGATGGGACCAAACACCTTTTTCCAGAACAACGTCGGCGGCTTCGAGCAGATTCTGCGCTATATCACGCCCTTTGTGGCTGGTGCCGAGCGCATGATCGATCTGTACGCCGGTGTAGGCACGATCGGCATTGCGCTGGCGGATCACGTCGGCAAGGTGTTTGCCGCCGAGCTCAGCGATGAGAGCGTCGCGCTGGCGCAGCGCAATATTCATCTCAACGGCCTTGAAGGTCGGGTTGAGGTGGTACAGGCCGACGTGGCCGAGGTGTTGCGCGATCCGCGCATCAGCCAGCGAACCGCCGGTGATGTGCTGGTTGTCGATCCGCCGCGCGCCGGTCTTGGCCCTGATGTGTGCGCGCAGCTCAGCGAGCACGGGCCGCAGCGCATCGTCTATGTGTCGTGCAACGCGATCACCCAGGCGATGGACTATGAGATCCTGCGCCAAAACTACGATCTGGTCGCGACCCAGGGCTTCGATCTGTTCCCGCAAACCTACCACTGCGAGCAGGTCGCGGTATTGGAGCGGCGGGCGTAGGCCCTTACAGCAGGCCCTCACCCCCTAGCCCCCTCTCCCATCGCGATAGGAGAGGGGGAAGCCAGTCCCTCATCCCCTCACCCCTTGCCCCGAACCTCGCTCGGCTTCGACCTCGGTTGCGACAGGCGAAGGGGAAGCCTGGCCCTCACCCCCTAACCCCCTCTCCCATCGCCATAGGAGAGGGGGAAGTCGGGCCCTCATCCCCGCCTCACTTCGTTCGGCACCCCTCTCCCGAACCTCGGCGGGCTTCGACCTCGGTTGCGATAGGGGAGAGGGAATAATCGTCGATGGTTCTTAAACCCCTCTCCTGTCGCAACGGGAGAGGGGTGCTGCGTGAGCAGCGGGGTGAGGGCGTGCTTCCAACTTCTCCTTCTTTGATTTTCCCCCAGTTTTAATTTCCGTAGAACAAATGTCTTGACTCTCAAGTAGCTTGAGGGTTTATCCTTAGGATGCACTGAAGAACGCCTAGCAAAGCAGGTGACGATGATCAAGATCGGTGAGTTCTCAAGGATGGTGCAGGTTCCCGTTCCGACACTACGCTATTACGATCAGCTCGGGCTGTTGAAACCCGTCGAGGTCGACCGATCGACCGGCTACCGCTACTACTCGGCCAGCCAGATGCCGCGTCTGCATCGCATTCTGGCGCTCAAGGGTCTCGGTTTTTCCCTGGAACAGATCGCGGTGGTGCTGGACGAAGGGCTAACGCCTGAGCAGATGCGCGGCATGCTGCGTCTGCGTCACGCCCAGATCAGCCAGCAGCTCGCCGAGGCGCGCAATCAGTTGGTCGAGGTTGAGGCGCGGCTTCAGCAGATCGAGCGCGAAGATCAGCTCGCGGCGTATGACGTGATCTTGAAGCAGGCCGAGCCGCTGCTGGTAGCATCGATTCGCACGATCTTGCCGCACCACAGTGCGGTTGGCTCGCTCTTTGGCGAGGTCTACGAGGCGATCGGCGCGCATACCAACGTGGCGCTGTGGCCCAATCCCGGCGCGGGCGGCCAAACGCTGGTGCTCTGGTACGACTGCGAGTTCAAAGAGTACGATGTCGATGGCGCTGCCGCTTTTATGCTGCGCTGTCCGGTGCCCGACCGTGGCCGCATGCGTGTCCACGAGCTGCCCGCCACGACGATGGCATCCACCGTTCACCATGGCCCCTACAACACCATCGGCGACGCCCACGCCGCGATCCTGACCTGGATCGATGCTAACGGCTACCGCATCGCCGGGCCGGACCGCGAGCTGAATCTGTACCACACCATGCCGATTCGCCTCGACGATCCTGCCTATGTCACCGAAATCCAATATCCGGTTGAAAAAGTCGATCAATGATCGTTCACAGCAAGGAGCAAGCACATGAAGATCACCGAGCCGAAAATCGAAGAGCGCGCCGAGCAGCCCTACATGGGTATTCGCACCCAGACGACCCAGCAAGAGCTAGGCAATGGCCTGATCCCGCAGTCGCTGGATGAGATCTTTGGCTGGCTGGAGCAGCAGGGCGTCGAGCCGGTGGGAGCGCCGATTATGCGCTTCCATGTCATCGATATGGAGTGCAATCTCGACATCGAGCTAGGCGTGCCGGTTGCCAGCACCATGCCGGGCAATGGCCGCATCCAGCCAAACTCGCTGCCGGCGGGACGCTACGCCGCGCTGGTGTACACCGGAATAGAAAACGGTGTTCCGGCCAACGGGGCGCTGCTGGACTGGGGCGCGCAGCAGGGTCTCGTCTGGGATACGTTCGACTCGGACAAGGGCGATGGCTTCGGCTCGCGCTACGAGACCTTGCTCATGGGCCCGCAGGACGATCCTGATCCGTCCAACTGGGACAACGAGGTCGCGATCCGGCTGGCGGACGAGCAGCCTCGGCTGTAATCACAAGCGTATAGCCAGTCAATCCAAACGCCCGACCACTGGTCGGGCGTGCTGTTGCGTGCCGGTTTTCCCTGAGCTTACGGTGTGCCGCCCGAGCAGTAAACGTTGACAGTTTTGGACGCGGTCGCGCCGCTGCTGTCCTGGACGCTGAAAGTGACGCTGCGCCAGGTGCCAACCGTGCAGGAGACGGTGATCGTCGAGCTGGCAGCCCCGTCGTAGCGCGATTTGTAGGCAACGTTCCAGCTGTAGCTGTAGACTCCCGTGCCGCCGCTCGCGTAACCATCGCAGAGAAAGGCAGTGCGCAAGGTTTCGCAGCTAAGCGTGGCGGTGAGCGTAGAGGCGATCGCGGCCTGTGGCTGGCTCGCCATACCAAACGAGCCGAGCGCAACCAGCGCGGCGATCAGGATGGACCGGCGACAATGTGAGCTGGACATAGCGATTCCTTTTCACGAAGAGCATGAGCCGGGAGTGGACGTGTGGCTTATTGTAGCAGTGGTAAAGCTTGCACTCAAACTGCCGCAGCCAGGCCAGGATCGCGTCCTGTGTGACGGTGATTGACACAGTGCCAGCTTAGCATGTCGTTGAGTGAAAGGAGTTTCCGATGCCGCATGTTGTATCCCAGGACGGCACGACGATCGCCTATGAGCGCAAGGGTGCAGGGCCGCCGCTGGTGATCGTGGATGGCGCGCTGTGCTCACGAACGTTTGGACCAGGCGCAGCGTATGCCGTGCGTCTCGCCGATCAGTTCACTGTTTACACTTACGACCGTCGCGGACGTGGCGAAAGCGCCGATACGCAGCCGTATGCCGTAGCGCGCGAGATCGAAGACCTGGCAGCCCTCATCGGCGTGGTAGGCGGCTCGGCCTTCGTGTACGGGATCTCGGTCGGCTCGGTGCTGGCGCTTCATGCCGCTGCGGCACTTGGCCCGGCGCTGATCCCGAAGCTTGCTCTAAACGAGCCGCCTTTTTCCGTGGGCGATGCCGCCAAGCAGGAGTTCAGCCAGGAAAAGCAGCGTCTCGATGCGTTGTTAGCAGCCGATCGGCGTGGTGAGGCCGTGACGGCTTTTCTGAGCGATATGATGCCGCCAGAGATGCTGGATCACATGCGCGCATCGCCGGATTGGGCCGTACTCGAAGCCCACGTGCCTACGCTGGCCTACGATTACACGCTGCTGGGCGATGGCGGAGTTCCCATCGTTAGCGCGCAATCCGTGGCGGTACCCGTGCTGCTGCTGGTGGGCCAGGAAAGCGCGGAGTATAAACATAGCGCGGTCGCAGATCTCACTCAGTCGTTGCCTCATGTCGAGCTCGTCATGACGAGTGGCGCAGGTTTCGAGTTGACTGATGAACTGATCGATCGCCTGACCCGCCATTTTGCCCCGTTGAAAGCTGCCTAGCGCTGCATCATACGGCGACGCGCCCTGAGAATATTTGCGAGCTAGCAGACTTCTTGCGCGTCGCCGCTCCCGCGCTCTGCATTTGACTCCTGCGTGTTGTGATCACCTGCGAGCAGTGCCGCGCAATCTTCAAGCCGTAAGCAGCCGCAGCTAAGGCTGGACTCTAAGATTCGCTTCATGATCTGGGTGCGCTCGATCACGGCGTCCAGCTCACGCAGCTTTTGGCGGGCAAGCAGCTGCCAGCGCGCCGACGGCGGCGCTTCCGGCGCAAAGCCGTTGAGCAAGATCTGAATCTCGGCGATGGTAAAGCCCGCCGCCTGGGCCAGCTGCACCACTTTCAGGATCTGCACGGTGTCTTCGGTGTAGCGTCGTCGCCCGCTGACCCGCTTCGGCGCTGGCAGCAGGCCAATGCTCTCGTAGTAGCGCACGGCTGATGTGCGTATCCCGGCCCGCCGCGCGACCTCACCAATCGCCAGATCTTCCATAAGCCGTCCCTTGACTTAAAGTGCACTTGAAATCGTACGATAGCGCTATGGTTTGGGCAAGTCTGCCATGATCGAAGGAGAAATTTTCATGACTGAGGCGGCGAATAACACTTCAGCAGCGCTGTTTGCGTGTGATCTAACGGCGCTTTCCGAGGATCGGCGATCGGCACATCAGGCGCTGGCGCTGCGGCTTTTTGGCACGCTGGTGCAGGAAACGCGCGAGCTACCCGACGGTTTTGCCTATCGCTTTGGTGGCGAGCACTACGCGCTGGTCGCCGATTTCATCGCCGGCGAGCGGCTGTGCTGCCCGTTTTTCGCCTTCACGCTAGAGGTGACACCGCAGCACGGCCCGGTCTGGCTCCGGCTCACGGCGGCAGGCGATGTCAAGCCGTTTCTACAGGCCGAACTTGGCCAGCTCCTACCATGAATTGGAATCCGTAGGGGCGTATTGCATACGCCCCGGACACACCTTGACGGTAAAGCACAATCCAGGGCGAGATCATGTCTCGTCCTGGATTGTTGGGAGTGGAGCAGTTGTGCGTTACGGTCTAGCCGATTGCGAGATGCTCGACGTTCGAGTGCGTCGTCTCTGCTTCGCCGCTCTCAGCCTGGCGTCGCTTTCCGCCGCGCAGCTCGATCTCCTTGAGGAAGAAGACTGCTACCAGGCCCAGCACCGTGATGCCCAGCGTCAGGATAAAGACCGAGTGAATGCCCTGCACCAGCCCAGTCTTGACGGCCTCAAGCAGGCTCGCGTAGAGCGCCTGGCCCTGCGGCCCTGCCGCCGCGAACTGCTGGCTGACCTGCGCTTGCGCGTCGGGCGAGAGCAGGATCTGCGGGTTGTGGAAGGTCGCGAGCGCCTGCGCCGGAACATTCTGCTGCACCGCCGGCGGCAGCGCGGCCTCGAAGGCTGGCAGATAGGCCGTGTTCATCACCGAGCCCATCGCCGCCAGCGCGATCGTGCTGCCGATCGAGCGGAAGAAGGTCAGCGATGACGTGGCCTGGCCGATCTTGGTCGGCAGCGCGTTCTGCACGATTAGTGTGTAGAGCGACATGCCCGCGCCCATGCCCATGCCCAGCACGATCATCGCGATCACGACATCGGTGTTGGTCGAGTTTAGTCCCAGCCGCAGCAGCAGCGCCGAGCCGACCACGCTGATCGCCATGCCGCTGATCGCGATCCATTTGTACTTGCCGCGCGCCGC
>JAFAYS010000892.1 GCA_019240175.1 Chloroflexota bacterium
GACAACGTGCTGCCGATCGATCGTTGTAGTCGCCGGATTGTGCCGCAGGTGCAGCGCGCCGGCTACAATGTACTGTACCGCGAGTTCGACGGGCCGCATACGGTGCCGCCGGCGATCGCACGCGAGGCGGTGGACTGGTACTTGCAATCATAGCCGCAGCCTGCTCAGGCGCAATCAGGTACACAGCCGACGATCAAGGAGTTGCTGGATGACACACGAGGAAGCAGCGGCGCTCGAACAATGGATCAAAGACCACGACACACGCTTTGAGGCCAAGGCCATCGCCGATGATGCCGGGCATGGCGTGCAGTTGACATCGCCTGAGGACGGCACACGCCTGCCGCTGATCTACCGCATCGAAGATTACGCCGTGCAGCACATCGAGCAGGGCAACGCCACCCCAACGATTCGCGAAAAGTGGGAAATTTGGAGAGCCGAGTCAAATGGCGGGGAAGCAACGGCGGAACAAGATTGATCACGGGCCTGAGGTTCGGCTGGGGCGCTCAAGGTGCCTGCTGCGAACGATCCCGCACGCGGCGACCGCGTCGTCGCTCATGCGGCGTGCTTGTCAAGCACCGACTCAATCGTCTGTAGCAGAACGGGAACATCGAAAGGCTTATGCACAACCACCACGCCTTCAGTGTCGAGCACAGGATCGCGCTCTAGTTTAGCCATGCTGGCAGTTGTACACACAATCACGGGCAAAGACGTGGTAGCGCGCTGCTGCTTAAGCTCCGACACGATCTGCCCACCGACTGGATGGAAGCCCTCAAGATAGTCCAGGATCAGCAGATCAGGATGTATTTTCGCAATCGCACCGGCCTCAATAAAATCTGAGCCGATGACCTCGTAGTCCATATCGTCAAGCAGCGCGTGGAACAAATCTAAGATTTCTTCATTGTCGTCGATCACCAAAATGCGACGAGGCATCCATGACTCCTTCGCCCAACACGGGGTAGGGCATCTGCCTTTCACTGTATCTGATTAAGCCAAGGCTGGCAAATCACGCCACATGAATCACGTATCGACGCATCGCCTCAGGCCGGCAGCTGCTACAGGCCCGCCTAGTGCAAGCTCCCGCTGCCGGCGATCGGTATCGCCAGCTGAAAGGTTGTGCCTTTGCCCAGCGTTGACTCGACCGTCAGCAAGCCGCCATGCGCCTCGGCGATCTTGCGCGCCAGATACAGCCCGAGACCGAGGCCGCGCGAGCGCTGACCGCGCGCAAAGCGCTGCATCAGTCCGGGGATGATCTCTGGTGGAATACCTGGCCCTTGATCCTGGACACTCAGAATCGCCCAGACACTACCGTCGCGCTGCTCACGGCGGAGCGCCAGCACAACGGGACTATCGGGTGCATGGCGCTGCGCATTGGTCAGCAGGTTTTCCAGCGCCTGCTCGATGCGATCGGCATCCACCTCGGCGATCAGCTCGTCGGGAAGCTCAAGCTCCACAGCGAACTGTGGCATTTGCAGCGCGGTGGCGGCGGTCGCAGCTAGCTCGGCCAGGTTCACCGGCTGGCGCACCACCGTAAACAGCCCCTGCTCGATCCGTCCCACGCTCAACAGATCGTTGATCAAGCGCTGGAAACGCTGCAAGCCCTGGTACAACAGTGCGGCGTCGCTCAGCTCGGCGGTACGGCCTTCTCGCTCGGCACGCGCGCGCAGAATGTACGAGCGACCAATCAGCGGCGTCAGATAATTGCCAAGATCATGCGCCAGCACCGTCACCAGCTCTTCCGCGACCAGCTGCCGAGCCTGCTCAGTCGCCTCACGTGTCAGCCGCTCGACCAGCTCGGCCCGCTCCATGATCATGCTGACCCAGTAGGACACAGTTTGCAGAAACTGAAGACTTTCCGCAGAAAAGCGCTCGTTCTGCGCTGAGGCAACCGCGAGGACACCACGTCGTTGCCCGGCGACCTCTAGCGCGACGCACATCTGTGAGCGAATGCCCAGCGCCTCGCGAATACCACGCAGCTCCTCGCGATCCTCCTCGACATGGCCGTCGTGATACGGCTGCCCGGTTTGAAACACCTCGACCACGCGTCCGCCGTTCGCTACCGGCAGCCAGTGCAGACCGAGCTGCCGCTGAAGCCGGCCCATGGGTGTCTCGCTGGTGCCAACCGCGATCAGCGACGTTTTGGCCTCGTCGTACAAAAACACATCGATCTTATCGGCCTGGAACGTCACCGCCAGCACATTCGACGCTTCCGTCAGCGCGGCTGGCAGGCTGGTTGCCTGGATCGCCAGTAAATGCTCCAGAGTTTGTAAACGACCCAACGCCTGCGAGTTGTCGGCAGATTCATGTTGTTGCAGATCCATGATTTCTCACGTTCAGCGCATTAGCCTAGCTGATTTCGTCGCACCTGCCAAAAGCGGGCACGGCGCTTGACTTGTTCGTGGGCCTCGGTAGTGAAGCAGGAACAATGCCAGCGCAGATCATACCACAGCTAGCAGGTGCGCCAGCAGCCGCAGCCGACGACAGATGCCAGCAGGTGGATTGCACAATCAAGCAATTGAGCGGTAGGATTCAGCTTCTACAACCAAGGAGGCAGCTATGAAATCAACCGTTGAGCAGATCCGCCAACGCTTCGATAACGACGTCGAGCGCTTTTCCAATCTCGAAACCGGCCAGTCGGCCACCATCGACGCGCCGCTGGTGCTTGACCTGATTGTACGTGCCGCTGCCGCTGCCACGCCCAACGCCACGCGTATGCTCGATGTTGGCTGCGGCGCGGGTAACTACACGCTCAAGCTGCTGCAACAGCTCCCCGGCTGCGACTGCACGCTGATCGACTTGAGTCAGCCGATGCTGCAGCGCGCGGTTGAGCGCGTGCGGCCCATGACCACCGGCGCAGTCGAGACGATCCA
>JAFAYS010000299.1 GCA_019240175.1 Chloroflexota bacterium
AAACGCCATGGTTTGAGCAATATGATCCTAATCGCCGCATCATTCGCGGTAAAGCCTATCTACGCTTGAAGCGCGCGATGGATCTGTTTCTGTGTGGCCTGGCGCTGCCGTTGCTTTTGGTTATTTTTGCCATCATCGCCCTTCTGATCAAGATTGAGTCGCCGGGCGGGCCGATCTTCTATCGCCAGCAGCGCACAGGCCGCGGCGGGCGACGCTTCGGCATGTACAAGTTCCGCACAATGGTGCCGAACGCCGAGGCGATGCTCAAAGATATCATGCATTTGAACGAGCTGCAGTGGCCGGACTTCAAGATCAAGAACGACCCGCGCATTACCCGCGTGGGCAAGATTCTGCGCAAGACCAGCCTGGACGAGCTGCCACAGCTGCTCAACGTCATCACCGGCGACATGAGCCTGGTCGGGCCGCGTCCGACGATCTTCGGTAAAGATCTGTATATCTCCTGGCACACTGAGCGGCTGGACGTGCCGCAGGGCCTGACCGGGCTGTGGCAGATCGAGGGCCGGGCCGCGACGGAGCTCGACGATCGCCTGCGCCTGGATATCGCCTACATGGAGCGCGCGAGCATCTGGTTCGACATTGTGATCTTGCTGCGAACCTGCCTGGTTGTGTTTACAGGACGCGGCGCGTACTAGGCAGCCTGCCGATCGAGAAGGAGAGCACAGACAAGATGGACATCGATACCTTTTTCAGAGTGTTGCTGCGCGGCTGGTGGCTGATTGTGCTGGCGGTGCTGGTAACGGCAAGCAGCGCGGCCTACGCCGTATCCTTGCAAGCGCCGGTTTATCGCGCGACGGCCACCGTGCAGCTCAGCCCCAGCGATCAGCTGGACGATCCGCGACTGCTGATCGACGCGCAAAACTCGCTGGAACGCCGCACAACCATCAACACGCTGGCGCGCAACGCGATGGGCAGCTCCATGCAGGATCAGGTCGCCAAAGCGCTCGGCATCGAGCTGAATGTTGTCGAGAACGCCGAGATCTCGGCGATCGTCGTGCCCGAGACCAATCTGATCGAGGTGAGCGCGCGCAGCGTTGACCCGAACTATGCCGCCTTGATCGCGAATACCGTCGGCGACTCGCTGCGTAAACAGGTACCGGGTCGCGTGATGCAGTTGACGGTCATCGACCAGGCAGTGCCGCCCACCGCGCCGATCGAGCCGCAGCCGATGCGCACGATCACGCTGGGCGTAATGTTTGGCCTGGTGCTGGGCACGGGCTTTGCACTGCTCAGCTACGCGCTGCAGCGCTACCGCGTCGTCTCAGCGCCTGCGCCGATCGCAGCCAGTGATAGCGACGGCATCGACGCACGTGCGAACGGAGCGCAGACACAACAAATTTTTAGTCGCTAGCCGCACAAGAACAGCCACAACGGATTACTTGCCAGTCTGACAGTGCGATCCGCACTGTCGGTCTATTTCGGCTGCTTATTTTGCGACCAACAGGTGTTGCCACACTGATATTTGGGAGGAGTCTCGCCTGAAACTTCTCCTTCCAAAGCGGGGATCGCCGCCGCTGAAAGAGCAGGGTTGCTCCGCGCCGGCGAGTCAGAAAAGGGCATTAGGAGGAAGCAGATGTTGGGAACGCTCGTACAACGACGGTTGCTCTATGCAGTTGTCTTCGCGGTCATCACAGCGGTCGGGCTGCTGGGGCTGGTACTTTTCAACCAGCAGGCGGCAGCCAGCGCGTCCCAGGTTGCCACGGTCACGCTAGAGACGGTCGGATCTACCACGCCCGGCGCGGCGATGACAGTCCAGGTTGTCGCCAATGATACGCGGAACCTCGCCGGTTTCCAGGCCAAGGTGCGCTTCGACGCCACGAAGCTGCGCCTGCTTGACGCGTCGGCGGCCAACGATCTGGAAAAATCGGGCCGCGATCTCCTGGCGCTTGAGCCGGTCGAGCAGTCCGGCGCGGTATCGATCGGCGCGGCGACCTGCCCCGTCAAAGATTGCCACGCGACGCAGCCCAAGCTGGCGCAGCGCATCGATCGCGGCGTCAATGGACGGGTAGTGCTGGCGACGATCGAGTTTGCTGCCGAGCAGCCGGGCCAGTACGCGCTGGCGCTGGAAAACGTGAAGCTGGTCGATCCGCAAGGCAACGCCATCGCGTTCACCACCAGCAACGCCGTTCTGGATGTTGCGACGCAGTAAGTATCGATGATCAGCTTTATACGCGCGCAAGCACGCGTGAATGATATGCCGAGCGAGGGGATGTATGGCTTACACCGCAAGTAGCTGGCTGCGCTGGAGCACGAGCTTAAGCATTAGCCTCAGCTTGATCTTTGCCGCTGTTCCGCCGACAGCGCTAACCGCTCAGGAGTCGACCGTCGGCCCTGCGCACCTGGATCTGACCAATAATCAGTACATCGACGATATTGATGCGCTTAAAGTGCTGGAAGGCTGGCGCAGCCTGGCCGAGTCCGATGCTTGTACCAGCGACGTGCTCGCCAGCCGCGATGTGAACAACAGCGGCTGCGTCGATATTGCCGACGTACAAAGCGTGCTGACCAGCTGGGGCCAGTCCACAAATCCGAGCGTGCCGGTTCCCGACAAGCGAGAAGACACGCTTTCGGTCCAGGCTACGTTTACCGTTAACTCGACTGGCTTCGAGCCGGACGCGAATCCCGGCGACGGTCAGTGCCGCACGACGCTCAACACCTGCACCCTGAAAGCCGCCGTCGACGAGGCGGCCAATCGCAGCGGACGCGATACGATCGTGTTCGATGTGCGCAATGGGGATGGCTCCTGCCCGAATCTGGTCACGATCGAAGCGCCGCCGGATTTGATCGAAGGTATCGAGATCGACGATAAGTTCGTGGACGGCGTGGTGATCGACGGCTACACGCAGTGCGGAGCCTCGCCCAACACGCGCAGCCTGCACGATCCCAACGGCAGCAACGCCGTGATCAAGGTCGAGCTGAAGGGCAACCGGCGTCAGGATGTCCACGGCATCGAGATCGACTCGGCGCACAATATTATTCGCGGCCTGGCGATCTACAACTGGGACTTCCAGGTCAAGCTGTCGTACTCGCCGTCATTCGACAACCGCGTGCAGGGC
>JAFAYS010000455.1 GCA_019240175.1 Chloroflexota bacterium
TTCGCGCAATTTACCAAGCTGCGATCGGGCGTTGCGCCCTACCAGATGCCCTCATTCGCGGTGCGCTCGCTGCTGTACTCGTACGCGCGCGATCTTGGGCTGGATGGCGCGCCGGATGTGCACGAGCTTCAGGAGCTGATCGCGCAGATTCTGGATCTGCCGCTGAGCAGCTATGACAGCCGGCTCTCCGAAACAGCCGCGCTGTACACCGCCGCAGGAACGTTCTTCTTCGGCGTCAAAGCGTCTCCGGCAAGCTCAGAGGTAATTCCACAGGTTGTGCAAGCCGCGTGGCTTAGTTCACCAGAGCTACAGGCGCAATATCCAAACATGCTGAATATCGGCACGTCGCAGAATGTGCTGCGCTGGGCACAAACCAACGGACGCCGGCAGCATCCCGAGATCGAGCGCTACTTCGCCGAGCTAACGCCATTCGAGAAACGACCCGATCTCGTCGTCGATCAGGAGCAGCGCCTCCCCGAGGGTGTAGCCGAGCCGATCTTCACGCATATTCCCGATCCCGAGCGCGAGCAGCGCCTGGGCGAACGCCAGCGCGCGCTGCAACAGCGCATGGACGAGCAGCAATGCGCGCTCAAACAGCGGATTGATGCGCTTGAGGAGATGATTGCCCGCAAAGATCAGCATATTGTCCAGCTTGAACGCCTGATCGACCGGATCGCGTCAGGCCGCATCATGCGCGCAGTCCAGTTTATCCAACAGTTGCGCGGTGATCGGCGGCGCAGTGTACAACACGAATAAGGAGCATAGACGTATGGATCTCGAACAAGCCCGCGCATCACTCGCTCCGGTCTGGGGCCGATCCTGGACGCTCCATGTGGAGCGCGGCGAGGGCGCGTATCTGTTCGCCGACGATGGGCGGCGCTTCCTGGATTTCACGTGCGGCATCGGCGTGACGAATACCGGCCATTGTCATCCGGCGGTTGTGGCGGCGGCGCAGGCGCAGGTTGCCAGGCTGATCCACGGCCAGGCGAACATTCTCTACCACGATCCGATGCTGCGGCTGGTGGAAGCGTTGCAGCAGGTGCTGCCGCCCACGCTCGACACGTTTTTCTTCGCCAACAGCGGCGCGGAGGCGGTCGAGGCCTCGGTCAAGCTGGCGCGACAAGCAACCAGGCGCACGAATATTGTCGTCTTCGCCGGCTCGTTTCATGGCCGCACGGTCGGCGCGATGTCGCTGACCACCTCCAAGACGGCGTATCGCGCGGGCTACCAGCCGCTGATGCCGGGCGTGTTTGTCGCGCCGTTTCCCTACAGCTTTCACTACGGCTGGAGCGAGGCCGAGACTGTGCAGTTTTGTTTGCGTGAGCTTGAGCATCTGCTGCACACACAGACCGCGTCCGAAGAAACGGCGGCGTTTTTGATCGAGCCGGTGCTGGGCGAGGGCGGCTATGTTCCCGCGCCCGCCGCGTTTATGCAGGGCCTGCGCGCGATTGCGGATCGCCACGGCATTTTGCTGATCGCCGACGAGGTGCAGACCGGCTTTGGGCGCACGGGCTCATTCTGGGCGATGGAGCAGCTGGGCGTCGAGCCCGACGTGGTGGTGATGGCCAAGGGTTTGGCATCGGGCTTTCCGCTCTCGGGGATCGCCGCGCGCCGCGAGCTGATGCAGAAGTGGCCGCCCAACTCCCACGGCGGCACCTATGGCGGCAACGCGGTGGCGTGTGCGGCTGCCGAAGCGACGATCCGCGTGCTGCGCGACGAGCGCTTGATCGCGAACTCGGCGGCGCGTGGGCAGCAGCTCATCGCAGGGCTGCGCGAGCTACAGGGGCGCTATCCCGGCATCGGCGAGGTGCGCGGCCTGGGCTGCATGGTAGCGATCGAGTGCGTGGATGCGGCGGGACAGCCCGACGGCGCGCTGGCGAAGGCGCTCACACAGGTATGCTTCGACGCCGGGTTGCTGCTGCTGACCTGCGGCGCGTACGGGCAGGTGGTGCGCTGGATTCCGCCACTGATCGTGACGAGCGAGCAGATCGACGAGGCGCTGGCGATCTTCGGCCACGCGCTTGCGCAGATCGGGGAGCGGGTGCCGCCCATGTATGATGTTACTCAAGACCCGCTCTATACGATTCACGCCCATGATTCGACTGCCCCAACGACTTAGCCAGTAATGCTGTTATCTATCTTTGATCTCTCACTCTTCACACAAACATGTCTTGCTCCTCCAGAGGAAATGCCATGCTCACCACACCCACACGCTCGATCAATCTTAAAACGGAAGTGCCCGGCCCCCAAAGCCGCGCGCTGCACCAGCGACGCACGCAAGCCGTGCCCGGCGGCCTCGGCAACGCAACGCAGATCGGGGTGGCGCGGGCGCACGGCGCGCTGATCGAAGACGTCGACGGCAACACACTGCTCGATTTTGTCGGCGGCATTGGCGTGCTAGCGACGGGCCACACACCACTCGCGATCGTGGAGGCAGTGCAGCAGCAGGCCGCCGAGATGCTGCACCTATCGGCGCTGGTCGGCACGTACGAGCCCTACATCGCGCTGGCCGAGCGCCTCAACGCGCTGGTGCCGATCACGGGACCGAACAAAACGCTCTTCGCCAACAGCGGCGCGGAATCAGTCGAGAACGCGGTCAAGATCGCGCGCGCCGCCACGGGACGCCCCGCGATCATCGCGTTTGAGGGCGGCTACCACGGGCGCACGCTGGGCACGCTCTCGCTAACGTCGAAGTATGGCCTGTTCAAAAAGCAGTTCGGCCCATTCCTGCCCGAGGTATATCGCGCGCCGTTTCCCTACGTCTACCGGCTAGGCGGCGACGAGGCGCAGGCCGTCGAGACAACCTGGCAGGCTTTTGAGCGGGTGCTGGTCGCGCACGTCGATCCGTCGGATGTGGCCGCGATCATCATCGAGCCGGTGCAGGGCGAGGGCGGCTTTTTGCCGGTGCCCGCCGAGTTTATGCGCCGGCTGCGTGCAATCGCGGATCGCCACGGCATTGTGCTGATCGCCGACGAGGTGCAGTGCGGCTTCGGGCGCACCGGCACACTCTTTGCGATCGAGCAGACCGGCGTCGAGCCCGATCTGCTGGTTTCGGCCAAATCGCTGGCGGCGGGATTGCCACTCAGCGCCGTGACCGGACGCGCGCACCTGATGGACGCGCCGCATCTAGGCGGGATCGGCGGAACGTATGGCGGCAATCCGCTGGCCTGTGTCGCGGCGATTAAAGTGATCGAGCAGATCGAGCGCGACAACCTGTGCCAGCGCGCCCAGGGGATCGGCGGGATCATTCGTGAGCGAGCGGCGCAGTGGCAGCGCGAGATCGAGCTCATCGGCGATGTGCGTGGCCTCGGCGCGATGCTGGCGATCGAGCTGGTGCGCGATCGTGTGACGCAGGAGCCCGCCGTGGAGGAAACGCTGGCCGTCGTCAAGCGCTGCGTCGAGCACGGGCTACTGGTGATGCGCGCCGGGCTATACTCCAACTGCATCCGCCTGCTAACACCGCTAGTGATCACCGATGAACAGTTGCACGAAGGGCTAGATGTGCTCGGCGACGCGCTGGCGCATGTGGGGCAGCAGATGATCAATCCATGACAGTTGGCGCTGTGATGAAGCAAACAGCGCTTTTAGCGTTGACAATCGATCGGACAGACTTTATCCTATCGTTAACAACTTGTCGCTCTGCCGAATCGACCACAGTGCCCCAATGCGTATCTATAAGTTGTCGTCTCAGCACACACAGCGAAAGGAATGCCCCTGATGCACTCATTCCGTAGAATCAACTTTTTGATCGTCCTCGCGATTCTGCTTTCAAGCTTGAGCATCTCAAGCTCGTACGCCGCGACGGGCACCACGCCGTATGTCAGCCTGCGCAAATTCACCAATACCGCCGACTTCGCCGGCAGCACGCTCAGCGGCGTCGAGATCGATGATCGCAGCGGCGCGGCAGACATCAACCTGGCCGCCTCGGGCTTTGCGTTCGGCAACAACAAAAAGCTCTACGGCGTCAAGAGCTACTGGTACGGCACGCTCGAATCGCCGGTGCTGGACGCCGCAACGCCCTTCGATACAGCGATCCCTTCGTGGAATGCGCTGACGCCGGCAGGCACCTGGGTGCAGGTTGAGCTGCGGGTGTTCCGGCCCACTGATAGCCACTGGACAGGCTACTACAACATGGGCATCTGGGCCTCGGGCACCGAGACGATCGAGCGACAGAGCGTCAACGGTCAGACCAACACCGACGGCTACGTCTCGACCGATACGCTGTTCCTGCGCGGCGCTCCCGCCTACACGCGCTACCAGTACCGCGTCACGCTCTTCACCACCGACCTACGGGCCTCACCGAGCGTGCGGCTGATCTCGGTAATGACCTCGGACTCGTACAAAGAGGCCGACGGCCTGAACATCGCGTCGGATCAGCAGGCGTGGGGGCGCGATCTCAACGTGCCGAAGCGCTCGCAGATGATCTACAAGGGCGGCGGCGAAGTCTGGTGCTCGCCGACCTCGACCTCGATGGTGCTGGCCTACTGGGGCTACAGCGTGCCCGTGCCGAGCGCTGCGGCTGCAACCTATGATTATGTCTATGACGGCAACGGCAACTGGCCCTTTAACACGGCCTGGGCTGGCAGCTACGGGCTTGAGGCGTATGTCACGCGCATGAGCTCGATGTCACAGATCGAAGAGTGGATCAGCGCGGGCGTGCCGGTGATCATGAGCTACGCGTTCAGCGAGGGCGAGCTACCGGGCGCGCCGATCTCCTCGACTGCCGGGCATATCATGGTTGTGCGCGGCTTCGACGCCAACGGCGACGTGATCGTCAACGATCCCGCCGCCGCCTCGGATAGCGCCGTGCGCATCGTCTATGATCGCGAGATCCTGGAAGATCTGTGGCTGTCGCACTCCGGCGGCACCGTGTATCTGATCTATCCCAAGGGCCACGCGATCCCAGCCGATAAGTCAAACGGCAGCTGGTAATCAATCTCGATTAAAGACAGCGCGGCGGGGAAATTCCCCGCCGCGTTTCGTTTACCCAAGAATTCAGATAATTATGCCACCGCCGGCTCAGGCTCGTGTTCAGGAGCCGGCTCCGGCTGCCAGCCCAGCTCGGCCAGAAACGCGCTCATCTCGTCGGCGCTGCTCATCACGCGCCAGCCGCGCTGCGGATCGGCGAAGTTGTCGGCGACGGCGTTGGCGACAGCCTGGCTCTGCGTGGCGGCGACAAACAGCTGGCCCGTGAACTCGGGCGGCGGCATCATGTTGGCGTTGGTCCAGGCGGTTGCCGCGCCGAGATTGACCCACACCTGCTGCTCGACAGCCTGGCAGAACGCCTCGTCGTAGATCGCGTGATCGACGATCGCATCGGCGACGACCTCCGCCGCGTGCGAGGCCGCGTTAGCTCCCTGCGCAATGCATGGATCGTTGAGCGCGTGCGCGTCGCCGAGGGCCAGCACCCACTTACCGCTGGGCAGCTGGGCATAGCCGCGCCGCACCACCGGCGTGACCGCGCCCTGGATCAAATCCTGCGGTCGAGTGAGGCCAAACTCCTCGGGGTTGATGCGCTCGTAGATCGGCGGCGCGTGCTGCTTGATCTGCTCCAGCAGCAGCGTCTCGAAGGCTTTGGGATCGTCCTCGTAGCGCATGGTCGCGAAGATCTCGAAGTCGCCGCCGGGAGCTGCCTCGCAGAAGAGCGCGCTCTGCCGGCCCTTGAAGGAGCGGATCGGAATCGTCGACATTTCGCCGTGGCCGGGCATAATCGCGAAGGTCACACCCAGCGGCTCGGGATAGCTCACGCCGTTAAAGAGGCCGCCAAACAAATGGCGCTGCGGCTCCGTAAACGGCGAGTGCTCCTCAACCTTCGGGAAGATCTCGGTCAGGCTGCCGCGTCCCGAGGCGACCACAACCAGGTCGTGGCTATCGGCCAGGATCGTCAGATCATCGGCGATCAGCGAGCCGTAGACCACATCAACGCCGCGATCGAGCAGATCTTCCAGCAGCTTGGCATGATACAGCCGCATATCAACGACCTGCGCCGGCTGCGATAGATCGCCCCGAAACGCCAGCGGATACTCGCCCAGCACATTCACATAGAAGCAAAACGCGCCAAAATCCGGCTCGTCCCAATAGTTGACGCCCAGCGCCTGCTCGCGCTCCCGCGTCGGCCCAAAGCGCGTCACGACGCTCGACAGCTTGCCGGCGAGCTGATCTTCCGGCGTGCGCTCGGCATACAAGGTCACGGACACGCCCCGCTGCGTAAGCAGCAGACTGAGATGCAGACCTGCGATGCCTGCTCCGACGATTCCAATCGATGTCACGGTGGATTCCTTACCCTAAAACTGATGGAGAATCGATCGCGGATGCCGGGCGCAGCGGCGAGAGTCCGGCCCATCATCTGCTTTCAAGAAGAGAATCGAGCGCCAGCAAGATCGCGTCAGGACGTAACGGCAGCGTTGTGATCGGTGGCGCATCGAGTGGTAGCGCGCATTGTACCGCATTTGCAATCGCGGCGGGGATGGGAATGACACCACCTTCGCCAACACCTTTAACACCTGTCAGCGAAAACGGCGACGGCGTTTCCAGGTGCAGCAGCTCGATCTCCGGCACATCGGCGGCAGTCGGCACGGGATACTGGCGCAGATTCGTCACCAGCGGCCTGCCATCGGCGGCGTAGGGCAGCTCCTCATAGAGCGTCGCGCCGATGCCCTGGACCGCGCCGCCGCGAATCTGGCCCTCGACGATGCGCGGGTTGAGTTGCGGGCCGAAGTCGTGGCCATAGACCAGCCGCCGCAGCTGGATCTGCCCGGTCTCCGGCTGCACCTCGACCAGCGCGACGGCCACGCCGTAGGAAACCGCCAGACTCGGCGGCTCGTAGGATTGCGTGGCCTCAAGACCAGGCTCCATGCCGGCGGGCAGATTCACGATCAGATAGGCCGCGCGAGCAATCTCCGCGATCGTCACGCGCCTGCCAGGCACGCCGCGCACGGCAAAGCCGCCCGGCCCCAGCTCGACGTCGGCCTCGTCGGCTTCCAGCAGATGCGCCGCGATCTTGATCATCTTCTCGCGGATACGCACAGCCGCCAGCTTGGTCGCCGCGCCCGTCACGCCAGCGCCACGACTGGCACCGCTGCCATAGCCGGCGTAACCGCTCAGCAGCGTATCGCCGCAGGTCACGTTGATATCTTCCAGGCGCACGCCCAGCTCATCGGCGACGATCTGCGCCAGCACTGTGTCGATGCCCTGGCCCATCGGCGTTTGATTGCTGAAAACGCGCACATGTCCCGACAGCTCGACGCGCACAATCACCGTGTCGAAGCCGGAGTCCTGGCGGCCCACCAGCGGCACTAGCCACGACGGCGCAAAGTTGGTGCCTTCGATGTAGGAC
>JAFAYS010000488.1 GCA_019240175.1 Chloroflexota bacterium
CATCCACAGGCGAGGCGCGGGATCAAGCTCAGACTCAGCATAGCCCGGCTCCGCAATAGAGCGGAGGCGGCCATCGGCGTCGCAGACAAAGAGCGCAGACACCTGGATATCGATCAATTGGAGATCGGAGAGCGGCTGCATGGGCAAAATCTCCTCACGAAACGGTTACGGCATCGGCCTCGGATGCGGAGGCGCTATGAATCATCAGCTCGGCCAGGCGCAGCAGCGCGTCGCGTAATTCCGGCGGCTGATGCACCACGAACGGCAGATTCAGGCCCATCAGATAGCGCGCGGTGCTGTCCATGTCGCCGTACTGACTTTGAAACAACACGCCCGCCTCGGTGACGATCAGTGTGCCAAAGCTTTCAGGGATTTTCTGGCGAACTTTTTCCAGCGACGCGTGAAACTCGACTTCGATCTGCCAGAGCGCGCCGCCCTCATTCAGATGCAGCTCGACATACGCCTGCGCGTCGAAATCCTCGTCGCGCACAAACGTTTCCGCCAGCACCTGGGCCTGCTGCATGCGGTCTAGACGAAACAGCCGGTGCGCCTGGCGCATACAGCAAAAACCAACCAGATACCAGCGGCCCCACCAGCCGACCAGGCCATACGGCTCGACCGTGCGCTGCGTCAGCTCGTCGCGCTGGGAGCAATAGGCAAAGGCCAGGCGCTGTCGATTCTGGATCGCCGCGCTGAGCTGAAGCAACAGCCCGGCATCAGGCCGCGATTCCTGCTCGTAGGGCGACAGGATCAAATGCGCCGAGACCGCGTTCAGCCGCTCGCGCGTGTGGAGCGGCAGCACCCGCAGCACCTTGGCCAGCGCGCCCTCGACCGCCGCCGCCGACTGGCCCAGCTCAAGCCACGAGCTACCCAGCAAGCCCAGCACAATCGCGGTCGCCTCGGCATCGGTAAACATCAGCGGCGGCAGCTTAAAGCCCGGTCGCAGCTGGTATCCGCCGCCAGGGCCGTGAGTCGCCTCGATCGGAATGCCCATGTCCTGAAGCATCAAAATGTAGCGCCGCACACTGCGCGCGCCCACCTCTAGCCGCCGCGCCAGCTCCGCGCCGCTAAGCACAGGATAGGTTTGCAGCAATTCGAGAATCGTCAGCAGGCGCGTCGTTGGGTGATACATGAATACGCTCCCAGATCGGCAAGCGGCACAGAATAGCGGATCGATTATAACCGCTACCTTTGTTATGCTGCAAGCATACGGATCAGAGGAGGCTCACCTATGACGGTTCAACCGTTCACGATCGATGTTCCGCAGGCCACGCTTGCGGATCTGCGCTACCGTTTGGCTCACACGCGCTGGCCGGATCAGGTTGAAGATGCCGGCTGGGATTACGGCGTTAACCTCGACTACCTCCAAGAGCTGGTGGCCTACTGGCACGATCGCTTCGACTGGCGCGCGCAGGAGCGGCAGCTCAACCAGTTTGCGCAGTTTCGCGCCGAGATCGACGGCGTTGGCATTCATTTTATCCATGAGCGCGGCCAAGGGCCGAATCCGGTACCGCTGCTGCTGCTGCACGGCTGGCCGGACTCATTCTACCGCATGTACAAGATCATTCCTATGCTGACCGATCCGGCGCGCTATGGCGGCGATCCCGCCGACTCCTTCGATGTGATCGTGCCGTCGCTGCTGGGCTTTGGCTTTTCGGATCGTCCGCGCAAGCGTGGTGGCGCGCGCGACAGCGAATTGCTGCCACGGCTGATGACCGAAGTGCTGGGCTATCCACGCTTTGCGGCGCATGGCGGCGACACCGGCAGCCCGGTCGCGCAAATGATCGCGCTGGCGCAGCCCGAGTCGGTGATCGGCCTGCATCTCATGGATACCGGCTGGCATAATCCGATCAGCGCCGACACGCCCAATCTTTCGCCTGCCGAGCAAGCCTACGTGCAGCATCTCGATCGATACTGGGCCGAGGAGGGCGCGTACGCGGCGATCCAGGGCACCAAGCCGCAAACGCTCGCCTATGGCTTGAACGACTCGCCCGCCGGTCTGGCGGCCTGGATCGTCCAGCAGTTCCGCACCTGGAGCGACTGCAACGGCGATGTCGAGAGTCGCTTTACCAAAGACGAACTGCTGACCAACATCATGATCTACTGGGTCACGCAGACGATCAGCTCGTCGATTCGCGGCTACTACGACGGCATGCATGTGCAGTGGGAAGAGTCGGCGGAGTGGAATGATCCCGCACAGTGGGAGCAGAGCGAGCCGAGCAGCAGCGTACCTGTCGGTCTAGCGCTCTTCCCCAAAGACAACCCGCCGCCGCGCGAGGCAGCGGAGCGCACGCTCAACGTGCAGCAGTGGACCGAGATGCCACGCGGCGGTCATTTCGCGGCACTGGAAGAGCCCGAACTGCTGGTCGACGATATGCGCGCGTTCTTCCGCCGCTTCCGGTAGCATCTATGCAAAATGCTGGTGGAGCGACGATCCAGGATTGATCGCTCCACCAGCGTCCAGCGCAACCACCGACCGATTATTGTTGCTCGGCAGCTTGCTTCTGGAAGTACTGCCACATCGGCGTGAGATTAGCCAGCGGCGCAAAGAAACCGTTCGGACCGTCGTTGAACAGAATCCCGAAGACGCCCTGCGCGCGATATTGCTCGGCATTCTCCACCATGCCCTGCACCGGCGTCGCCAGGATCGATGTTGCGCCGGATGCATCCACGAAGCCCTGGCGGCGCGCAAACTGATCGGCGCGCTGCTTGTCGGTAAATGCCATCAAAAACGGCTGATTATCCACCACGCCCACAAACGGCGACACGGGCTGCCGCTCAGGCTTGATCACAAAGTACCACGAAGGCAGCGCATACACCGCCGCCCACAGCTGAGCCATCGCCGCCTCTGATTGCGTACGTTTACCCTCCGCCGCTAGTGCATCAAAATCCGCTGTCACGCGCAAATCCTTTCCGCTTCGAGTTACAAAGCGCAGCTCTCAAGAACGATCTCTCACGAAGCGTGCCACCTTGTCGGGTGTGGTACGCTTGCCACGTATGATAACCTCACAGCTGATCAGCAGGATTGTCGAGCGCCTACAGCCGATTCCTGGTATCCAGGCGATTGTGCTCGGCGGTTCGCGGGCGCGTGGCACACACACGCCCACCTCCGACATCGATCTTGGCATCTACTATCAACCAACAGCACCGCTGGATCTCGCAGCGCTGGCCGACGTGGCGACATCGATCGACGACGAGCAGCGCACGGAGCTCGTGACCGAGATCGGCGGCTGGGGGCCGTGGATTAACGGCGGCGGCTGGCTGCGCGTGCAAGGCATCCCCGTCGATTTTTTGTATCGCGACCTTGACCAGGTTGCACGGATCATCGCCGATTGCCAGGCTGGACAGTTTGAGATCGCCTACCAGCCCGGCCATCCGCACGGCTTCGCCTCGCATATCTACCTGGCCGAGATCGCGCTCTGCCAGCCGCTGTACGATCCGCAGCAGACGATCGCGCGGCTCAAAGCGGAGACGCAGCCCTATCCGATTGCGCTCAAACACGCGATCATCAGACGGTTTGCGTGGGAGGCCGAGTTCTCGCTGCTGAACGCGCACAAAAGCGTGAGCCGCAGCGATGTTGCCTACGCCGCCGGCTGCTGTTTCCGCTGCGTGGCCTGCCTGGCGCAAACGCTCTTTGCCCTCAACGAGCGCCCCTGGATGAACGAGAAGGGCGCGGTGGCGATTGCGACGACCTTTCCGCTCTGTCCGCCCAACTTCCAGCCACGCGTCGAAGATGCCTTTGGTCGGCTGAACACGACAGCCGAAGCGATCGCCGGCGCGATTGCGACGCTTGAGCGGCTGGTGCAAGAAACACAGGCACTCGTCGGCGAGATGCGTTGATCGGATCGCCTGGAAGGAGCGCTCTCAAGCCCGCTATACGCGCTATGCTATACTTGGCCTCCACACCATAGAATCGTCCCTAGCGCGACCACGGGAGGCGTTCATGATTATCGCCCAAATCAGCGATCCCCATATCACTACCATCGAAACGGACGAGTCGGCGGCCAACCTTCAGCGCGCAGTTGATCACCTGATGCAGCTGCCAACCTTGCCCGACGTGGTCCTTGTCACGGGCGATTGCGCCGATACCGGCAGCCGCGCCGAGTACGAGCGCTTGCAGATACTGCTTAGCCCGCTGACCATGCCGGTGTATGTAATTCCCGGCAACCATGACGACCGCGCGGTGATGCTGCAAATGTTTGGAGCACAAGGCCAGCAGCCGCTGGATGGCTTCGTGCAGTATGTTGTCGATCGGGAGCCGCTGCGTTTGATCGCGCTGGATACCAATGTGCCGGGTCGCGGCGAGGGCGCGCTGTGTACCGAACGGCTGGCCTGGCTGGAAGCCCGACTTGCCGAAGCGCCAACCCGGCCAACCATCCTCTTTCTGCACCATCCGCCATTTCTGACTGGACTAGCGCCGCTCGATAAGATCCGTCTGCTGGACGCGGATGCGCTGGGCGCGATCATTGCGCGTTCGCCGCAGGTAGAGCGGATTGTCGCCGGCCACGTCCACGTACCAATGCTGCGCCGCTTTCATGGCACCATCGCCATGAGCTGCCCCGCGACCGCATCCAGCCTTCTGCCGGATCTCAACCAGCCACAGCGGCTAGCGGTACGCCTGGAAACGCCGGCCTGTCTGCTGCATGTGTGGAACGACAGCACGGGCCTGCTCACATACACCAGCGTAATCGGCGCTCACGGGCCGGTTGTCGAGCTGCACGACGGCGAAAAGTGGCTCGGCTAGACCCGTCCTTTCAGCATCCATTCGCAACCAGGAGTGTCCTTCGTGCCAGATGACGCGCTCTTCCCGACGCAGATTCATCGCCAGGCGGCAGAGGCGATCGTCGCGTTCTTTCAGCCTCGGCCCGGCGTCGACGCGGTGCTACTGGTCAACTCGTGCGCTCGCGGCGTCGCAACGCCCGAAAGCGACCTGGATATTGCCGTGCTGGTTGATCCCGCGCTGCCCATAACCGATCGGCAGGATCTAGAACAGCAGTGGCAGCGGCTCAGCGCTACGGAAGCGGTTTTTCAGCGCCTGCGTGCGGCTGGTCAGTTCACGGGCGTCCACCTGGATCTGTTCGACGGCCAGTTTGTGCCCGAAACCTGGGACGACGGCGGCGGTCCCGACGGCTTTGAGCTCGGCATTGGCAATCAGATCGCGTACAGCCAGCCGTTATGGCAGGGCAGCATGGCCTTTCGCGATCTCCGCGCCGTCTGGCTGCCCTACTACGACGAGAGCTCACAACAGCAGCGCCTGACCATGGTGCGCAACGCCTGCCACTATGATCTGGATCACGTGCCGTTTTACGTCGCGCGCGGCCTGTATTTTCAGGCCTTCGATCGGCTGTACAAAGCGCTGCAAGAATTTCTGCAAGCGCTCTGCATCGCGCAGCGCACCTATCCCATAGCCTACAACAAATGGCTGCGTGAGCTGGTCGAGGCGCGGCTGGGATTGCCCGAGCTCTACGCCCAGCTTCCGCCGATCCTGGAAATACGCCGGCTCGAAAGCGACGACGTGACGCGCAAAGCCGCCGACCTGCGCGGGCTACTTGAGCGCTGGACGACTCCCTGATCCTGCGCAGGATCGCAGATGATTCAAACCTGAGACATTCATGCTTGCCCGCCAGCGCGATCCGGCGTCAACCAGCTCTACCGACGGATGTGTTTTTCTATGCAGCGTATCAAGCTCTTCACGGCGCTGACCGTGCGTCCATTTGCTCTGCTGTGGCTCGGTCAGACGGTTTCACGCCTAGGCGATTTCTTGTATCAGGTAGCGCTTGCCTGGTGGGTAGTCGAGAAAACCGGCTCGTCGACTGTGATGGGCATTGTGCTCTTGTGCTCGCTGCTGCCCACGCTGGTCTTTGGCCTACTGGGCGGCGTCGTGGGCGACCGGCTGCCGCGCGTGCCGACGCTG
>JAFAYS010000620.1 GCA_019240175.1 Chloroflexota bacterium
GCCTGCTAGCCGGCATCGACAAGCGCGTCAAAGCCTTTGTGTTCGCGGTCGGCGATGGCGGCCTGGTGGAGCACTACAGTAATCCTACGCCTGCCAACGATGTTTCGGGTGAAGTGTCGCCCGAGATGTTCAAGCGCTGGCAAGAGCTGATGGACCCGATCGAGCCGATGCGCTTTGTGGCTCATGCCGCTCCCTCGGCGCTGCTCTACCAGAACGCGCGCAACGACTCGCTGGTCAAAGTCGAGTCGGCGAAGCGCTACCAGGAGGCCGGCAGCCAGCCCAAAGAGATCATCTGGTACAACAGTGGTCACGGCCTGGGCAGCGAAGTTTTCCGCGATCAGATCAACTGGCTGAGTAAATATATCGGCATTGATCCCAAGAAGTACAAGTGGTAAAACAGCCGAGCCGTTAGCAGAGCGTTCGTGAGGCGATCCGGCCCGCGAACGCTTTCTTTGTGGTATTGGCAAGCAGAAGGAGCTGAAAACCATGGATTTCAACGCAATCCGGCAAATGCGCATTGTGTATCAGGTGCCGGGCATGGAGCAGATCCAGGCGCAGCGCGATCTGGTCTACAAACAGGTTGAGGGCCAGGATCTGCGGCTGGATGTGTATCTGCCAAACGACGAGCGGAGCGGGCTGCGGCCTGCGGTGCTGCTGGTGCATGGCGATCTGCCGCCCGAACTGATCATCGGCACCAAAGATCACGGGCCGTTCGTCTCGCTGGGCCAGCTGGTCGCCGCGTCTGGCCTGGCCGCCGTCACCTTCGACCATCGATCGACGGAGCAGTTTACCAAGATGGAGCAGGTCGGCAGCGACATCGAAGATCTGATCGCGTTTGTGCGCAACTCAGGGCCGAGCCTGGGCATCGATCCTGAGCGGCTGTGCGTGTGGGCGTTTTCGGCGGGCGTGCCGTACGGCGTGCAGGTTGCGCTGCGCCAGGCAGACATCCGCTGCATTGTCGCGTACTACGGGCCGCTGGACTTGCAGATCTTACACGGTCATCTGCCGCCGGTCGTGACAGCCGAGGCGCTGCGAGTTGCCTCGCCGCTGGCGCGGATCGAAGAAATGACATCGATCCCGCCGCTGCTGGTGGCGCGCGCAGGCAAGGATCAGGAGTGGATCAATATCGCGATCGACCGTTTTGTGCAGCAGGCGCAGGAGCGTAATCTGCCGATCGAGCTGCTGACGCATGATGAGGGACCGCACGCCTTCGAGATCTTTGACGATAGCGAGCGCTCACGCGAGATTGTGCGCCAGACATTGGATTTCATCAAGCAGCAGCTGAGCTAGGCGCTGCTCATGATCGTGAAGTCGTGATCGACCTCGGCGGCGGGCGCATGGAGCAGCCAGCTTTGAAACGGCTGGTGCGGATCGTCGGCCTCGAAGCGCACGCGCAGGCCACGTGCGGCGGCAAACTCCAGCGCGCGCCGGATCAGCACGCCGGTCAGCGGATTGGCATCGGCGGCGGGGAGCGCGACCACGCCCAGGTTGACCAGATAAGCCTCGCCGCTCTCAGGATCGAAGGGATGCGCGATCAGGTTGGCCGCGCCGACCAATTGTTGGCCGCGATACACACAGAGCTGCGATCCGGCGATCACATTTGGCCCGCAGTAGTGAGCGATCGCGCCCTCCACGCGCTCCTCGATCGGTGGATTCCACTCGTGCGCCTGGCGGTAGATCGCCGCGTGAACCAGCGCGACGTCAGCGGTTGTCGCCGGTGCGTCCTCAAACTCGATAATCTGGTAGTCGGGCACTGCGATCGGTAGATTGGCGAGCCAGGCTTGAACGGCTGGCGCGGCGGGATCGAGCAGGCCGTGGAGCGTGCTGACCAACGGCTTGAAGCCGCGCTTTTGCAAAAAGCTCATGCCCGCCGGATCGTGGCGCGTCATCTTAGCGATCCACGGCCTGTGATCGCTCAACGCTTCCAGCGCCGCCCAAATCCGCGAACCAATGCCCCGGCGCTGCCAAGCGGACGCGACGTTGAGCGTGATAAACAGCATGCGCGGATGGATCGTGCTTTCAAAGAGCGTGCCCACGCCGACGAGCGCGCCGTCTACCGTGGCGACGAGCGTTTGCCGGATCAGCGCGTTGCCTGGCCAGACACGATGCGACTGCGTGTAGATCACGCGCATGGTAGCGTCATGCGGCCACAACGCCTCGATCAGCGCAGCGCTCGCTGGGAGATCCTGCTCCACGCAGGGCCGGATGGTAACCTCAGATTGCTGCATAACCTGCTCACGAAAGTGCTTCAAGCGCCCACTTGCTCGGCCTGCATCGGCTCAGCCTGTGGTGTTGGCTTGGTCAGGCGTCCGTACAGCACCAGACTCACGCCGATCACCCACGCCAGCGAGGCGACCCAGCCGGCCAGAATATCGGAAGGATAGTGCACGCCGAGATACACGCGCGACAGGCCGACCATGAACACAAAGAAACTGCCGAGGATCAGCGCCAGCCAGCGCCAGCGCGTGGGCCAGAGCAGCACAACCACGGCGGCAGCCAGCGCCATCGAGCCCATCGCGTGGCCGCTCGGAAAGCTGAAAGTGGTCTCGGGCGCGATCGACAGCCACAGGTCGGGCCGCACACGACCAAACGAGTGCTTGGCTGCCAGATTGAGCAGCGCCGCGCCGCCCACGGCAAT
The DNA here is from genome assembly GCA_019240175.1 of Chloroflexota bacterium. Lineage (GTDB taxonomy): Bacteria > Chloroflexota > Chloroflexia > Chloroflexales > Kallotenuaceae > LB3-1. The sequence goes on from JAFAYS010000620.1 coordinate 2,639, forward strand.
GCCCCAGAACAGCAGGTCGCCCCAGCGCCGTCGCTGAAGGAAGAACAGAAAAACCAGAATATCGACGGGAACAACGCCGAAGCGATAGCCGATCAGCGAGAAAAAGAGCATGACCTGATCGAACAGCGGCGTGGCGTTATTGTGCATAAACAGCAAGATCGGCTCGTCAAAGCCAAACTGCTGGCGATCGATCACATCCTCGGCCAGCTCGCCGAAGATCCAGAGCGGGATCAGTACGCCGGCGAAGAGAATGAGCAAGCGGAGGCGATGCGCCCAGAGCCACGGCAGAATCCGAGTATACATCGGGGAAGTTGTCATAGGGCAAGCATCCTCACTCCTGTGTTTGTTAAGGACACGTTAAGCAGGGAGTGTGCCAATACCGAGCGCTCAGGAGACAGGTGCGTAGCTACTCGGGCGGCCCAAAGATCTCGTAGCCGCCGATCTCGGCTAGCTTGGTAAAGTTTTGCGCCTCGACGCTTTGAAAAAAGGCCTCGGGTCGCACGCCAAAGTAGGTGATCACCAGCTTGGGCGGCCTGGCTGCCAGATCTCGCTGCAGCTCTGCCGACGCGCCCGGCACGAGACCGAGCGGATAATCGTAGATGTAGCGATTAGCGGCGCGGCGCTCAGACAGCAGATACACCTCGGGCTCGGCGGCGAAGATGTAGATGTGATCCTCGGGCTGCGTGCGCTTGCGAACAAACTCAGCGACGCGCGGCGCTTGAGCAAAATAGTGCTTGCCGGCATCGCCGTAGAGCCGTATGGCTTGCTGCTCAGCGGTAGTGCCCAGCAGGCTTAAGTTTTGGCGCGCGAACGGCACCAGTAGCAGCGTCGCCAGCAGCAGCGCCGCCAGTTGATTCGCGATTCGCTGCAAGGGTGCCGCGTCCGGAGCGCTTCGTCGCAGCCAGAGCACACACGGCGCGGCTAGCAGCGCCAGGAACGGCAGGATCGGATAGTAGTAGTGCACATAGGCGCGCAAACTGCCGATTGCGGCGATCAGCAGCGCGACGCACCAGCCGACGATCAGCCAGCCCGAGCGACGTGTACGCGGCGAGAGCGATGCATCCGAGCGACCATCTAGCAGCGCAACGCCGCCGATCGCGACCAGCAGCAGCGGCACAAACGCGGCGAACATATCGACCAGCGGCCCGAGCAGCCAACGATCCTGCGACTCGCTGGCGTAGAGCCGGTTGTAGGTCAGCACACCAAAGACCAGATCGCTCCAGCCGCCACGCAGCGCGAAGTAGCCCGCAATCGGCAGCCCGACGATCGCCGCGCCCAGCGCCGCGCCGCCATAGACGCGTGCAATACTGCGAACATTGCGCCGGCAGGCTATCAGCAGCGCCGGCAATAGCACAATCCCGACCGGCTTGACCAAAATCGTGGCGGCGATCGCAGCGCCCGCACCGATTGCAAAGCGCAGCTGTCGCGTCTCATGCAGGCGGATCGCAGACCACAGCCCGATGAGCGCCGGCAGCACGAGCGCCTGATCGGTGTTGAGCACCAGTCCTTGCAGATCAAAGGCGCTACCGGCGATGCCAAAGATCAGCGCGGCCAGCAGGCCAGCCGCACGGCCCCACACGCGACGCCCGATCGCAAAGACCAGCGCGACATCGACCAGAAACAGCAGCGTCGCCCACACGCGGATCGCGAGCGCGCTGGGCGTGCCGAAGAGCAGCGGCGGCATGTAGAGCAGATAGACCAGCGGCGGCTTGTGATCGAAGGCGTCGCGATAGGGTAGGCCGCCCTGTAGCCAATTCCAGGCAACATAGGCGTAGGCACCCTCATCGCGCTCAAGCGGCAGCGCAAAGCCCGGCAGGCGTAGCAGCAGCGACACAATCAGCACGCCGACGAGCAGCAGCACATCGCTGCGCTGCTGAACTGCGGTAGCCGTAAGCGGCTCGGATTGGGCGCGGATCGCGCGGCTTGGCGATAGTTCTTCCATGCAGTGGGACGAGACACACGCTCAGCGCGGTCTCGCTCGGCTAATCGTCCTTGTCTTTGCCTGGGCCTTTGTCTTTGTGCTTGTCTTTGCCTGGGCCTTTGTCTTTCTCTTTGCCGTTGCCCCTGCCTGGCCCTTGTTCGCTGTTGCCATTGCTGGGCGGCTGAACAACCGGCGGCGGCGGTCCCGCGCTCACCTGCACCACGACCTGCGTTCCGGGCGCGACGGGCACGCCGGGCACGGGATTCGCGGTGAGCACCGTGTTGGCGGCCTGCTCACTCTGGATCGCTCCGCCCGGCACCAGCACCAGACCGGCCTGTGCCAGCAGTTGCTCGGCCTCGCCGACAGGCCGGTTGAGAATGTCGGGAACCGCGACTGTGCTCAGCGAGGGCGCGGTGGGAGCTTCCGATGCAATCGGCACGTCGGGCCTTTGCGGTGCGTTCTGTCGGGCCGATCGTGCCTGGATCAGCGCGGCTCCGCCTAGCAGCAGCGCCAGCAGCGGCACAGCCAGCAGCAGGAGCCGAGGATTAAGGCGTGGGCCGGCTGTTTTGACGATCGCCGGCGCGGACGGCGCAGTGTATGCCGCTTGACGAGCCGGCGCAGACGGCGCGGTGGCTCGGTCCAGGGCTGGCGGTGGAGTAAAAACAGCTTGTGGCGCTGGTGCTGGCGTCTGCTTGGCGACAACCATCGTCGGCATGGCATGGATCGCGCCCGCCCGCACGTTTGCCAGATCCTGCTTGAGCGCAGAAGCTGAGCCGTAGCGCTCGTCGGGCTGCTTGGCGGTCAGCTTGCGAATGATCGCCTCAAGCGCGGTGGTCTCCTGGGCTGTGCCGCCGAGTGCCAGCTTAAGCGGCGGCAGCGGTGCGATGCGGTGCTGCTCGATGATCGTATGCAGCGTCGGGCCGTCAAAGGGCGGATGATCCGCCAGCATTTGAAATAGGACGATCCCAACGGCGTACCAGTCCGACGCGGCAGCGGGCGGCGAGCCCATGGCCAACTCCGGCGCGAGATAGTGCGGCGTCGCGATCAAGGTCGTCGTGGCAGTGCCTTCCACACGGGCGATGCCAAAGTCGAGCAGCACTACGCGCTCGGCTGCTCCCTGCCCGACCAGCATAATATTTTGCGGCTTGATGTCGCAGTGGACGTAGCCCTGGCCGTGGATATAGCCAAGCGCATCGGCGATCGCCTCGGTTACGCCGAGGGCACGGCGCGACGGCAGCGGCAGCAGCGTATCCAGCGTGCGACCGTCGAGCAGTTCCTGGACCAGGTACGGCCCCTCGGGCGCGTCGCCGACGTCGTAGGTGCGCACAATGTTAGGATGCACGAGCTGCGCCGCGATCTGCGCCTCACGCAAGAATCGCTCTCTGGCCCGTTGATCGCTGGCGAGATCCGGACGCAGTAGCTTGAGCGCAACCTGGCGACCCAGCCGCTCGTCGTGGGCGGCAAACACGCTGCCCATGCCGCCGCTGCCAATCGTGCGGACAACGCGGTAGCGTCCATTAATCAGAGTACCTGGCTGTAACATGCGACTCCTGCGCTATGGCTTGCAGACGAAAGGCTGGGACGCAACGCCCCAGCCTTTAGCGCCCGTCTTTGGTCTGCTGTTTATGTAATCTCAGGAACGATCAGGCCGTAGTTGCCGTCGCGGCGACGATACACCACATTGACCAGATCGGTCTCGGCGTCGGTAAACACAAAGAACGAGTGACCCAGCAGCTCCATCTGCTCGATCGCCTCGTCGCTATACATCGGCTTGTACGCGAACGATTTCGTTTTAACAAGCTGCGGCGCGTCGGTATCGTCCTCGGTATCCGCCACCTCGGGCGCGCTGCCGTTGGTGCTGGCTCTCACGACCTCGCCATCCAGCCGTCGAATTTTACCACGTCGGAAGTGTTTATCTTTATAGCGTGTGATCTGGCGCTGCAGGCTGTCGTGGAGCGCGTCGACAGCCGCAAACAGATCCGGATCGCTTTCCTCGGCCCGCAGGATCGTGCCCTGGGCGGTGTGCAGCGTCACCTGGGCGATATGCACATCGCCGATGCCGCGCTGCTGGTGGTGCGCCAGATCGACGTGGACATCGCCGATCGTGTCGAGATAGCGCTCCAGCTTAGCAAGCTTTTCCTGAATATACGTGCGCTGGCGATCTTGTAGTTTCCCGTTGCGGTTTTTGATTTGAATGTTCATGAACGCTCCTTTCCTGTACGTTGGGCGATCGGTCTCGATGCTGGGTTGGATTGCTCCGTCTCTCGAACAACGTACCTCTCCACGCACACGTCGAGGTGGTACAAGCCTTGCGTAAAAAAAACACACACCTGGCAGCACGATCCGCTCGTGTCTAGGCCGGTGTGTGAGTTGGTTACTCTGTATGCATCGCTGCTACCTTCGGTTGGTGCATCCAATCGCCGGCGCCGCCTTCGTCATTTCATTGTACTACGTTGCCCGATACCGGGCAAGGCAGTCTGGGCGCGCGGCAGGTTGAGGTCTCTCCACGCAGCAAGACATATCCATCTGGAATACGACGAAACGTAGTGCTTGTGTTATTAGCGGATACACCAGGCAAGGACTTTCGTCTCTGCTATCGCGCGTGGATCGTGTTACACTTGATCGTGCTACAATCGACAACAACGCTCCGAAGACCTCCCAGCGTAAACAACAGCATGGAACGCGGAGCTTGACGCTCCCCGGTGCCTGAGCTAGACTACCTCGCACGACTTCCAGCGCCGGTGATTTGTTCAAAGGCAGGTAGATGCGAACAGTTGCCATAACAAATCTCAAAGGTGGTGTCGGCAAAACCACCACCACCGTCAATCTCGGGGCCGGATTGTCACTCAAAGGTTTGCGCGTGCTGCTGGTGGATGTCGACGCGCAGGGCAATCTCGCTACCGCGCTGGGCGTGCGGCCCAAACGCACGCTGTACGAGGTGCTGGTCGACGGCAAGGCGGCGGATCAATGTATTGTCGAGGCGCGGCCTAACCTGGATCTGCTGGCTGCCGACGATACGCTGATGAGCGCGCAGCCGCTGATCACGCAGCGGCCCGACTGGGCGCATCTGCTGACCCGCGCGCTCAAGCCGCTCTCGTCGCGCTACGATGTGGCCCTGATCGACTGCTCGGCCTCGCTGTCGGTGATGAATATCAACGCGCTGATGGCTACGCGCGACGTGTTGACGCCAACGGTGGTCGAGCCGCTGGCGCTGCGCGGGATCGAGCTGTTGGAGCGCCAGCTTCAGCGGATCGGCAGTGGATCGATCCGCTGCATTGTGCCGACGATGTTCGATGGACGCCAGCGCCAGGCCAATGATCTTCTGGCGAGTCTGCGCGGGCAGTATGGTCGCATCGTCACCGAGCCGATCCGCGTCAACGTCAGGCTCTCGGAAGCGCCCGCCGTTGGCCGCACGATCTACGAGCACGATCCGCGCTCGCGTGGTGCGCTGGACTACGCGCAGCTTGTCGAGCATGTCGCGACAATGTTTGATCTGCGTCCGTCGCTGTCGGCGGTGATGACGACCACGCCTGCACCACGTGAGCGCGCCCGCTACGATCTGCCGTCCAGCCAAGCAACAGCCTACACCGATCGCGGATTTTCGCAGAATGGCGCTGCGCAAGGCAGCCCCGAGGCTCCGCTTTTCCAGGGAACCACGCACGAGCCCTGCCCGAGCTGCAAGCAGCCGCTTGAACAGACCGTGCTGGCGGGCTACCGCATTCGCTACTGCAACCACTGCCACTACAAGCGCCAGGAATTGGTGCAGGGCGTGCGTCGCTGAAGCTTTCGGCGTCTACAATATTGAGAATCAAACAGGCACCCACGCGGGTGCCTGAATGTTTAAGCTGTGCGACCGGTATGCTTCTTGCTCGCTGGGAGCTATCGACCGTCCCGCGTGACAAGGAGCAATCTGTGAGCAACCGCGATCCTTATGATCAGCCAATCGGCGATAAAGCACCGCTGCCCGAAGAGCGTAAAGAGCCGCCGGTCCCGCCCGCGCCGCCAGAGGGCGAGCCGCCGCCGAATCGTGAGCCGGATTTGCCGTCGCCGGATCAGGAGCCGCCCATGGGCGATCCGCAGCCACGCAAGCCACCGATCGGCGATCCACCGAAGCGCGATCAGATCGGCGGCTGATCGGCACAATAGTAGGCCTCAAAGGCCGCGCGAGCTGAGCCACTCGATCATGTGATCGGCGACATCCTGCCAGCCATCTTCGAGCATCATGTCGTGGGCGATGCCGGGGAACATGTGCGCCTGCGTGTTGTAGGAGCGCGCCGTGGCCTCGACCTCGGCAGCGCCGAAGATGGTGTCGCTGCCGCCGCCCAGCACCAGCATCGGCGTGCTAACGCGCTGAGGTCGCGGTGGGACGATCACCATGTCGAGAAACGCGTTGTAGGACTCGTCCTGAAGCAGTGCGAAGTAGTGCTGCAGCCGATCTTCGGGCAGCGACGCGGAGAAGAACGCTGCGCGCGCTAGCTCGGGCGTCTCGATCACAGGATACAGCCGCCATTGCAGCGTAGCCTTGACGAACTGGCCCGGAATGCGCCTGACCGTGCGCAGCGTCGCGCCGATCGCGCCGATCGTCGGCACCGAGGCCAGCAGCACGCCCGCCTCCGCCGGTGCACGCTCCAAATACTTTTGCACAACCAGCCCGCCCATCGAGTGGCCGACCAGGATCGGCGTCGCAGGCAGTGAGCGCACAAAGCCTGCCAGATCGCCCAGATAATCCGCGATATGGCAGCGGCGCAGCGATTTGGGCGCGTGACTGTTGCCGTGACTCCCGAAGCTGAACGCGTGGGCGACATAGCCATGCTGCGCGAAATAATCGAGAAAGAACTCGTCCCAGCACCAGGCACCGTGCCATGCGCCGTGAACAAACACGATCGGATGCGGCTTCGGCTCCGACGGTGGCTGCTTGGTGATCACTTCCAGCGCCATAGAATCCTCCTAGTAAAGAACAAAGGAACAAAAGAACAAGGGAACAAGGAAGAACCAAGAACCAAGAACCAAGAACCAATAATTTGATTTGTATGGGATAAGAATTGTGCTGTTCGGTTTTGAATATTCTGTAGGGGCGTGATTTATCACGCCCTGCGCACATTATCAACACATCTTACAGACATGGTTCAAACTGTGGAAATAATCTTAGCGATCCAGAAGCGAATCGATAGTCGGGAGCAGTTGGGCTGCTGAGATCTGGGCCATGCACTCGCTGGGCGCGGTTCCACGCGGGCAGGCGTGCAGCACGCCACACGGCGAGCACCACAGGCCGCTGCGCACAACCACATGTCGTCTTGGATCGCCCCACGGCCCGAAGCGCCGGTCATCGCCTGGTCCGAACAAAGCCAGCGTCGGCACGCCCGTCGAGACCGCCAGATGCAGCGGCCCGCTGTCGACGCCCAGCACCAGCGCGCAGCGTGCATACAGCGCCGCAAGCTGCCCCAGTGTCGCCTCGCCAACCATCGTCAATGGCTGGGAGCGCATAGCCTCCGCGATCGACGTGACCAGCTCGTGCTCGTCGGGGCCACCAGTCAGCACCACCGTCACCCATTGATCATGCAGCGCGTTAGCGATCTCGGTCCAGCGGCTGGCAAGCCAGAGCTTGGCCTCGCCGCCCGAGCCCGGATGGATCGCGACAAGTGTGGTTTGCTCGGTGATCTCGTGTCGTGCCAGCCACTGCTCAGCCCACGCGCGATCCTGCGTGCCGATCGGCGCGACCATCAGCGGCTGTGTCGTGGTGGATTGTCCAGTCAGGGCCGTGACGAGTTGAAGATTTTGGGCGGCGACATGCTCGTCGAAGGTGTGCGGTAGCGTGGTGGTGAGAAACGGTGCGGTCTCAGCCACCGCAAAGCCGATCCGCTGCGGAATGCCGGCCAGCGCGGCCAGCAGCGCGCCCCACCAGTGATCGTCGCGGGCGATCAGCGCGGTATCGTAGCGACCGGCGCGCAGCAGCAGCGCAGTTTTGAGCAGCAGAGCATACGGCTGGAACAGACCAGGCTTGGCGGCGCGGGTGAAGCCCGGAAACTCGCACAGCAGCAACGCGTCGATGTCGGAGTTGTGCGCGACGGCGACCTTGCTCCACGGCCCGATCAGCAGCGAGATCTCAAGCTCGGGCCGCTGCTGGCGCAGCAGACGTAGCGCCGGCGTCAACAGCAGCACATCGCCCAGGTGGTCGGGCTTGATCACCAGGACGCGCCGCACCTCACGGGTTTGAGCCGCCACCAGGCGCCGCGTGAGCGCGCCAAGGGCGCGCAGCAGCAGCAGTCGCAGCGATCGGCGCAGCGCTCCCAATCCCGGCATAAGGTGATCCTAGCCCGAGATCACGCCGAGCGCGACCAGCACCGCGACGCCGAGCAAGATCACCAGGCCGAGGCCGAGCAGCGCCAGCGTGATGCCCAGCAGACGCCAGCGCGTCTCGGGCAACTCACGTCGCGTTGTAGCGCGATATTTCGGCTCTTTTGCCATGCGCTAGGCTCCTTTGATCGAGGCTTGCACCGGCTGTTGTACAGGAACCGGCGCGGGTGCATCCGTTTTAACCGCCTGCGTGTAGCCGATAAAGATCAGCATAATGCCGATCAGCTCGCTGATGTAGAGCGCCGTTGGAAAGCCGGCCTTGCTCAGCGTGCCACCCAGCGCCGGCGACATCGCGCCCATGCCGATCAAAATATTGCCGATCATGCGATCGTAGAGCACGCGTTTGCGCCAGAAGATGTAGGCCTAGTAGATCGCGCCGCCCGCCAGCGCCAGCGTGCCGTACACGTTGAAGAACGGTGTCAGCGAGCGAATATTGGTGGTTGTGCGAACGAGCGCCGAGCCGTTCAGTTCCAGCGCCGGCGCAAACAGGATCGTGCCCAGGATGCGGCCATTCTGCGCGACATAGAGCGGCGCGCTGCCAGGCGATGGTGGTGTGGTCACCTGTGCAACATCGACGCCTTGCTGCTCCATCAGCGCGCGTGTGCCGACGAGCGCATCGCCCTTGCCGACGCCGTAGCCCAGCCGCTGTGGTGCTTGCGTGACTTGATCCAGGTCGATCTGCGCTTCTGCGGCGATCGTACGGGCCCACACATCCATCAGCGCGCCGCCGGGCGTCGCCACTGTCTCAGCGGCAAGCTTCAGCACCTGATCGCTGGTTGTGGCATTGTCGGCGCTGATCGTCGACACCAGCCGATCCGACATAAACGTCGGCTCAAGCTCGGCGCGTCCAACCTCGTACAGGCCGTAGAGCGTGGCGAGACTCAGCACGACCAGCGAGGCGGTGGGCAGCCAGCGCTTAGCCAGTAGAAAGATCGTTCCCTGGCCCAGCCAGGCGGCGGTCAGCACCGCGCCCGACAGGTAGTAGGTGCGAAAAATCCACGGACTCCAGCCAAACAGGCCGAAGGCGGCCTCCATCGCGGTGCCGAGCGCGTAGAAGACCAGGCCGATGCCCCAGAAGAGCAGGTAGCGACGGCCATTGCTACGCCAGCGTGCGAAGACCGTGATCGCAAAGACGGTGGCCAGCAGCGAGGTGACGGTCGGCAGCATGCCCGCGAAGGCCTCGACTGCCGCCGGCGAAAGCAGGGAAAACCCGAAGGCGACCAGCACCAGCAGCGCGGGTCCTGCGAATCGTTTTAGGTTCATAAGCTATAAAAATGGCAGGACGCTCGGTTGAACGCCCTGCCCTTGAGCGACTAGAAAAGCATCGATGCGGCTTCACGGCCCAGCTGACGCAGACGATCGGACATTTCTTTGCGTCCGTTCTTCTCCATCTCCTCGGCGA
>JAFAYS010000776.1 GCA_019240175.1 Chloroflexota bacterium
TTGCGGCTCTTCCAGTGGCGGTGCTGATTTCGGGCTCTTACCATCCAGCGGCAGCCGGATCGTCATCTTGGTACCCTTGCCCTCGCAATCGTTGACGGTGATCGTGCCGCCATGCTCGGCGATAACGCCGTAGGAGATTGCCAGGCCGAGCCCAGTGCCGCCGTGCAGCTTGGCGTTGCTGTCGTTCTTGCTGCTAACAAACGGCTCAAAGATCTTGTCACGAATATGCTCGGGAATGCCGCTGCCGGTATCGCCGACCGACAGAATCACGGAGTTGTCTTCCTGGTAGAGGTCGATCGTGAGTGTGCCGCCGTCGGGATACATCGCGTCGATCGCGTTGGTCAGTAGATTGAGCATAACCTGCGATAGCATGCCAATGTCGCACTCTAATAGCGGCACCTCGGCGAAGTTCCGCTCGATCACGATGTTGGCGCGGCGAAACTCTGCCTGAAGCATCAGCAGCACCGGCTCGATCGCGCTGTGGATGTCGGCCAGCTCGCGCTTGGGCTCCAGACGGCGCGAGAAGGTCAGCAATCCGCGGGTAATGCTGCTGCCCTGCTGCGCGGCTTTAGCGATCGTATCCAGGGATGAGCGCTGATCTTCCGGCGTATTCGTGATCAACGCCAGCTGCGCGATGCCGCTGATGCCGGCCAGCAGATTGTTGAATTCATGCGCCACGCCCGCCGAGAGTGTGCCGATCGCCGCCAGTCGCTCGGACTGCACCACGCGCACCTGGGAAGATTTGAGCCGGGCGATCAGCCGGGCCTGGTAGAGCGCCAGCGCGGCCTGAGCGGCAAAGGTTTGCAACAACCGCGTGTTGTCGTTGCTCCAGCTAAACTGCGGCGTGCTCAGCAGCACCAGGCAGCCGACGATATCGTCGGGGGTGACGAGCGGCACCAGCAGCACAGGCCGTCCGCCGGTTGTTTGTGTAATATATTCCTGATCCAGGTTAACAATGCGACGATGGCCGGAAACATAGCGCAGCTTCTCGCTCCACTCCTCGATTGGCAACCGTGGCCCGGTGCGCCCACGCGTCACGATCGCGTCGGGCTCGTCCTGCTCACCCCACACTAGCACGCTGGCCTGAAGGATCGGAAAAACCTCCATCAAGTTCTTAAGCAGCGTATCAAGCTGGGTCTGCACGTCATCTTCCGACGACAGCAGCACGGTGGTCGCCTCATGCACCTGCTGCTGCTGATGGAGTAGCTGAGCCGTCGCCTCTTGTTCTTTGAGCAGGTTGGCATGAACGGCAAACGAGCGATGCAGCGCGATCAGCGGGATCAGTCCCACCGCAAAAAACAGAAAATTTGTGGTTTCCTGATTCCCCAGGTCCCACAGCAAGGCCAGCACCAGACCATAGGGCAACAAGGCGAGATCAAAGACATTGAAGACGCCCAGCGCCTCGCGCCAGGCATCGCGCAGCTTCTGCTCGTTGATCAGCACAAAGAGCACGCCCATCAGGCCGGTCGACAGCGCAAGATACACGCTGACAACCAGAATGATGCGCGCTAAGCTTGCGATATCGCCCGAGAGGAGTGTGGCTGGATCAAATCTGTGGGTAAGCAGCGAGGTTGTGCCAAACAGAATGATTTGAAAGGCGGCATTGTAAAACGCTTTGTAGAGCGGTTTTTTTTGAACTATTCCCACCAGGAGCGGCGCGGTTACCGCGATGAGCGTGACGCTAAAGGGAGGAAAGATAAAGGCTGCGGCGATCAGGATCGCTGTGCTGATATTGTGGGAGTAAACATTTTTGTAGGCGACCGGATTGAACTCTATGATCAGCGAAATCGCGATAAATGCAGTGATATAAAGAAACGGATAGAGAAACGGCTCTTGTGGTGACGGGCTGGCTGGGAAGAGATCGGTACTAAGACTTATAGTAAGAATAGCAATGGCGCACCCGTAAATAAGATACAGGTAACGCCGCAGTGGAGCAGGTAAAGCATGCATGTTGGAGATTCCCTAACGGGCGTGAAGCTGATGAGGATGAGCACCCTTCATGATTACGAAGTTACTAGTTCCAGCGAGCTACTTCGGTCTTGCTCTGTGCAACGTCCCAGCGCATGGTAACACCCCAATGTTATATCTGTTGATGAATACGCAGGTATTCATCCGCTCCGCTCATTACCTGCTGTTGTGCAGCCGCAGGTTTCGCTCCGCTAGTGGTGTGACTGCTCTGAGAAGAGTGCTCATCCTACATCCGTATTTTCAGCATATCATGCGGTTGCTACTTCTGCAACTAACGCATGCTGCTGAACCGAAAGCCAGCCAGCTAACAGACGGTTAGTGGCTGCGAGGACGGAGCGTGCAGCCGCCTCGGCTACACAGCTTCGTACAAAGACGGTGCCAAGCAGATGCTCGACGTGCGACTCGTGGCAGGTCACATAGGCCGTGACCGCCTGTCGAGCGCCGAACTCTGCGAATTGTACGCCGCCGAGGTCAAACGGCGCGCGCGGGGTGAATAAGGTGTTGAGCGCAGCGATCGTGGCCTTGCCTGCCGCGAGGGCCACATCGCCTTCTACCGGGTAATGCGCCTGGTATTTCTGCTCACCATTGATCAGCTCGACCTCGACAAACGTACCATCCATCTGCTGAAGGGTTTCGACTCGCCCAAGTGCAACCCGCTCCACTGCCACATTGTCCGACGCTTGTACCAGGCTGATGCGGCGGTAATCGATGCGGTAGGCGTACCGGACGATCAAGAAGCTTTCGATGTCGCGAACAACTTTTTTGGGTGAACGCCGTGGTGTGGCGGCGACATGAATTTCGCCGATGCCGTCATCGCTGAGAAAGACCCGCGCGCCGCGAACTCCTGGAATAGTGAGGAGTGCCTGTTCGAGTGTGGCTGTATCTGGCAGGGACACAGAACTGTTAAAGTTGGGCTTCGACACGCAAGCCTCCGATGATTGGCAAACGGGACGCGATAAGGATGACGCTACTTGGGCAGAGATGGATAGTACATGACGTCTAACGCGGTATCATACCAGGAAAGGTATAAATTTGGTTAGACATGCTGGTGCCTATAGAGTAGCGTATAAGCCTGACTTGAGCGAGTCATGAAATAGTACTTTAGAACTAGGTTTGTATAGTTCTCTTAAACAGGAGGAAGTTGCACTCCCAGCACATTCCCTAGCTCCTGCAAAAGCTGCTGACTGGCGCGAATATCTTGCCCTGTGTCCGCTGCTGCAACAATCGCTTGAGCCAGCTCGGCCAGCACCGTGATCGCGCGCGGCGTGTCAAAATCCTCGTCCATCGCCGCGTAGAAGCGCCCACGATAATCATCGGCGTCGAACAGCTCGCCGCTGCCGGAGTCTGCGGCCAGCGCTCGCCGCATGGTCTGGACGATCTGCTCGGCGCGCGCGACGGCATC
>JAFAYS010000833.1 GCA_019240175.1 Chloroflexota bacterium
CAGGAATGCCCGCAGCTCGGCCGGGCTGGGTGCAGGTGGCTGCGGCACCACGTGCGCCACCAGCCGCGGCTCGCCGGGCACGGGCTCCTGGGCGGTGACCACCGCCTGAGTGACCCGCGGGTGCTGGCACAGGGCGGCCTCGATCTCGCCGGGTTCGATGCGATAGCCGCGAATCTTGAGCTGCTGATCGCGCCGGCCCAGAAATTCGACATTGCCGTCCGGTAGATAGCGCGCCAGATCGCCGGTAGCATAGAGCCGTGCGCCGGGATGTCCGCCGAACGGATCAGGCACGAAGCGCTCGGCAGTGAGATCGGGGCGCTGCTGGTAGCCATGGGCCAGATTCGCGCCGCCGAGGTACAGATCGCCGACGACGCCCAGCGGCACCGGGCGCAGCTGGCGATCCAGGATGTAGAGCTGCGTGTTGGCGATTGGGCGACCGATCGGCGGCAGCGCGGCCCAAGCTGCGGGTTCGCGGCTCAGGGTGTAGTGCGTCACGACATGCGCCTCCGACGGGCCGTACTGGTTGTGCAGCGTGCAGTCCGGCAGCCGTTGAAACAGCGCGACCAGCGAGCGCGTAGTTTGCAGCTGCTCGCCGGCGGTCATGATCTCGCGCAAGCTGTCGGGGATCAGATCCAGCGTGATCGCGGTCTCGGCGATCTGCTGCAGCGCCACAAACGGCAGAAACAGCCGCCCGATGCGGTGCTCGCGTAGCGCCTCAAGCAGCACCGGCGTATCGCGGCGCTGCTCGTCGGGGATCATAACCAGCGCGTCGCCGCAGCCCCAGCCCGTAAACAGCTCTTGAAACGACGCGTCAAAGCTGATCGGCGCGAATTGCAGCGTGCGCACGGGACGGTCGATCGCAGTGTTATTGAGCTGCCAGGTCATCAGGTTGACCAGCGCGCGGTGCGGCATCGCCACGCCCTTGGGCTGGCCGGTCGAGCCCGAGGTGTAGATCACGTAGGTCAGATTCTCGGGGCTGGCCGTCGCGCCAAGATTGTGCTGCGGCTGTTGATCGAGCAGATCTTGCACCTGATCCAGGCAGACGATCTGCGTTGTGCTGCCTGCATCGGTCGGTTGAAGTCGCGCTCGGAGCGCGGCATGCGTCAGCACGACCGGCGCGCCGGCGTTGGCCAGCATAAACTGCACGCGCTCGGCAGGATAGCTCGGATCGAGCGGCAGGTACGCGCCGCCGGCTTTCAAGATCGCCAGCACAGCGATCAGCAGATCCAGCGAGCGCGGCAGGAATAAGCCCACCGGCTGATCCGGCCCGACACCAAGATCGCGCAGGTGGTGCGCCAGCTGATTGGCACGGGCGTTCAGCGCGGCGTAGCTCAGCGACTCCACCACACGCGCGCTATCGATCATCAGCGCCGCCTCGGCCTCGGGCGTGCGCGCGGCCTGGCGCTCGAAAAAGTGATGCACCAGTTGCTCGGTGGGATACGGCGCGGCGGTGGCGTTCCAGTCGTGGAGCAGCAGGCGCTGCTCGTCCGCTGGCAGGAGCGCGAGATCATCCAGGCGCTGCTGGGGATCGGTCACGATGGCGGCTAGCAACGTCTGCCAGTGTGCGGTCAGGCGCTCGATCGTGGCCGCGTCGAAGATGTCGGTGTTGTATTCGAAGTCGCCAATCAGCGCGCCATCGTCCTCAAAAATCTGCACCGTCAGATCGAACTTGGCGGTGCTGTTGCCGGCCTCGACGGGGCGAATTGTCAGATCCGGCAGCGCCAGCACGGGTAGCGGCGTGTTTTGCAGCACAAACAAGACCTGAAAGATCGGCGTGCGATTCGTGATGCGCTCGATGCGCAGCTCTTCGACCAGCAGCTCAAACGGCAGATCTTGATGCGCGTAGGCGCCCAGCGCGGTCTCACGCACGCGATCCAGCAGCTCGGGGAAGCGCAGGTCGCCCTGAACTTGCGTGCGCAGCGCTAATGTGTTGACGAAAAAGCCGATCAAGCACTCGGTCTCAGCCTGTCGCCGCCCCGCAATCGGTGAGCCGACGATCAGATCGCGCTGGCCGGTGTAGCGATACAGCAGCGCGTAAAAGCCCGCCAGCAGCGTCATAAACAATGTCGTGCCGCGCTGGGCGCTGAGATCGCGCAGGGCTTCGGCCAGCGGCTGCGGCAGCGTGCGGCGCAGGCTGGCTCCATGCGTGGTGTACACGGATGGATGTGGCCGATCGGTCGGCAGCTGCAAGATCGGCAGGCTGTCCTCGTGGGGCGCGAGCTGCTGACGCCAGTAGCTGAGCTGCTGCTCTAAGATCTCGCTTTGCAGCCAGTCGCGCTGCCAGATGGCGTAGTCGGCGTACTGAATCGGCAGCATGGGCAGCGGATCAGTCGTGGGATCGGCGGTGTAGAGCGCGACGAGCTCCTGCACGAGCACGCCCAGCGACCAGCCGTCGGCGATGGTGTGATGCAGCGTGACCAGCAGGATATGTTCATCGGCGGTGAGGCGCAGTAGTTGCGCACGCACCAGCGGCCCGGCGGCGAGATCGAAGGGCTGGCTGGCCTCGGCGACCGCGCGGCGTAGGGCTGCGGCTTCACGCTCGCTGGCTGGCAGCACCGTCAGATCGTGCAGCGGCAGCGGCAGCGGCTGAAACGGATGGATCACCTGCACCGGCTCAGCGCCTGGACGCGGAATCGCAAAGGTTGTGCGCAACACCTCATGCCGCGCGATGATCTCCTGGTAGCAGCGCTCCAACGCGGCACGATCCAGCCGTCCGGTGAGCCGCAGCGCCAGCGGGATGTTATAGCTGGAGTCGTCCATTTGAAGCTGATCCAGGAACCACAGCCGCTGCTGCGCAAACGACAGCGGAAACTCGCTCGTATCGCGAGGCTGCTGCGTGATCGTTGGGAGCGGGCTTGCGGCCTCGCCGTCTGAGCCAGTCTCGTCAAGATACTGCGCCAGCTCATGGATCGTCGGGCGGCGGAACAGCTCAGGCAGCAGCACTTCGCGCCCAAGCTGCGTACGAATTTGGTTCTGCACCTGAATCAGCCGCAGCGATTGGCCGCCCAGCTCGAAGAAGTTGTCGTGAATGCCGGCCTGCTCGATGTGTAGCACCTGCCGCCAGATCGCCGCGATCGTCTGCTCCAGCGGCGTCGTTGGCGGAGCGTAGGCAGCTGCACGCGTCGTTTGTGCATCCGGCGCAGGCAGCGCACGTCGATCGAGCTTGCCGTTGGGCGTGATCGGCAGTGCGTCGAGCACGACAAACGCCGACGGGATCATGTAGCCGGGCAGGCGATCTTTGAGAAAGGCACGCAGGGTTGGAATCAGGCCCTCATCCCCCAGCCCCTTCTCCCACTGCGGTAGGAGAAGGGGGGCAATGGTACTTGCTTTGTTCCTTTGTTCCTTTGTTTCTTTGTTCCTTTGTTCGTCCCTCGTTCTAGGTTCTAGGTTCTGGGTTCTAGGTTCTTCCGTCAGGTACGCTACCAGCTGATCGTCACGCGCCACGACGATGGCCTCACGCACGGCCTCATGCGCCAGCAGCGCCGCCTCGATCTCGCCGAGCTCGACGCGGAAGCCGCGCACTTTGACCTGCTCGTCGATGCGGCCCAGGAACTCGATATTCCCGTCGGCTCGGTAGCGAACAAGATCGCCGGTGCGGTAGAGGCGCGACCCTGGCTGCGAGGCAAAGGGATTGGGCACAAACTTTTCGGCGGTGAGGTCTGGACGATGGCCATAGCCGCGCGCCAGCGCCGGGCCGCCCAGACACAGCTCGCCGGGCACGCCGACCGGCAC
>JAFAYS010000946.1 GCA_019240175.1 Chloroflexota bacterium
TCGACGATCTGGTGCTCGACACGCCCACACTGACCATTCCCCACCTCCATCTCCACGAGCGAGCGTTTGTGCTGATTCCACTCAGCGAGATCGCGCCGGAGCTGCAACATCCGCGGCTGAGCACCTCGATCGCCACGCTAGCCGGCAGCGTTTCCACAGACGGCCTTCAGCGCCTCGACGAGCGTTGGTAAGGCGGCGATTCGTACAAACATGCTATAATGCCTCGCGAATCGTCTTTTTTCCGAAGCTTCGGACCGCTGATAAGGAACTATGCTCATAGATACGTCTGCTCAACTCCCACGTTGGTCTGAGCGTCAAACTCGCCGCAACACCTTTTTGCTCGGCGTGTCGGTGTTGGTCGTGATGCTGCTGCTGGTCGGCGCGCTCACCGCCGATCGTCTGCGAGTCACCAACCGCGGGCAGCTCGAAGCGATCGATCAGCTCCAGCTGCGTCTGAGCGAAGTGCTGGGCCACCTGCGCGATATGGAAACCAATCAGCGCGACTTCCTCGAAGATCGCTCGTCGCCTGCGCTGGCGCGCTACGATCGCGCCGCTGCTGCGTATGCTCCCGCGATCGCTCAGCTCAACCGCGACACAGACCAGATCCGCGAACGCATCCCACAGCTCGCGCAAGAGATCCAGGGTTTTGAAGAGTCCGCCGACGAGTGGCAAGCCGCTGCCCAGCGTTTGATCGAGCGGCAGCAGGCGCAGCAGCTTTCGCCGGATCAAGTTCGAACCGAGCTGGACACGAGCGAGGTGGCGTTCGATCAGATCCTCGACTCCTACAATCGCGCGCTGCCCTACGTCGACGCCGACCGCGAAACGCTGCGCGCGTCACACCGCCGGTTGGTCAATACCAGCCTGGCGCTGCTGGTGCTGGTGACCGGCGCGACCTTTGCGACGCTGATGTACGGCATCTCGCTGGTGCGGCGGATCGGGCTGCTGGCGAGTTCCCAGCAGCAGCGCCAGGAGCGTCAGTCGGCCTACACCGAGGTGATCTCGGCGCTCAATGGCCCGACGCAATACCAGCCGCTGCTGACGCAGGCGCTGCCATTGGTGCTGGAAACCAGCGGCGCGCAGGCGGGCGTGGTGTACCGCTATGCCGACGGCATACTGGTGCCCTCGGTTGCGGTGGGTCTCGACAAAGACGCGCTGCCGCCGCTGCGGCCTAACGAAGGGCTGCCGGGCCGGGCTTTGCATCAGGAGCGCACGATCGTGGTCGCGGATCTGCCCGCCGACACGCCGTATCGCATTCACACCGGCGTTGGGGTTGGCGCGCCGCGCAGCCTGGCGACGGTGCCGCTGCGCTACGGCAAGCAGCTGCTCGGCGTGCTCACGGTTGCCAGCGTCAATCGCATGAGCGAGGACGACGTGCAGTTCTTGAACCTGACGGCCTCGCAGCTGGCGATCGCGATCAGCAACGTGCGCGCGTTCGAGGAGACGCAGCATATCGCCGATCAGCTGACCGAAAATAACGGCTATCTGGCGCGGCTGCTGGAAGAAAGCGATACGCTGCAAGACATTGGCCGCGAGCTGGTAGTGCAGAGCGATCTGCAAACGCTGCTGAATCTGGTCTGTCGCGAGGCCCGGCGGCTGCTGCGTAGCGACTATACAGCGGTGGCGACGGCAGTGGATGCGATCGGCTCGACGCGCTGGTCGGCGATCGACGGCGCGGCCTCGATCAATTTCCACGATACGATCTTCGAGCCGCACACGGGCACGGCTGGCCGCGTGATCGACAGCGCCGGGCCGCTTGTGATCCACCACTTCGGCGAGAACCCCGAGTTTCCGGTCGAGGAGTTTCCGGTTCATGCCGCCGAAGGTATGCGCTCGGCGCTGGGCGTGCCGCTTTTCCGCAAAGAAACGCCGGTCGGCGCGCTGATCATCGGTTACCGCACCGACCACACGATCACCGACGCCGAGATCGAGCTGGCGACCGCGCTGGCCTCGTACGCCTCGATCGCGATCGAGAACGCGCGGCTGCTTTCGGAGCTTCAGCAAGAGCGCGATCTGGCTGAGCTGCGCGCGCAGGAGCTGACCGAGAAGAATAAAGAGGTCGAGCGCGCCAACAAGCTCAAGAGCGAGTTTGTGGCCAACATGAGCCACGAGCTGCGCACGCCGCTGAACTCGATTCTAGCGCTGTCACAGATCTTGCTAGATCGTTTAGATGGCGAACTCAACGAAGAGCAAGACAAACAGGTTCGCATCATCGAGCGGAACGGCCAGAATCTCCTGCGCCTGATCAACGACATCCTTGATCTTTCCAAGATTGAAGCCGGACGCATCGATCTTGTGCCGTCGAGCTTCAAGCTGGCGGATGTGATTAACTCGGTGCGCAGCACGATCTCGCCGCTGGTAGTGGACAAAGGCCTGCAATTGCAGGTGGAGATGCCCCCGGATCTTCCGGTCTGCTACACCGATGAAAACAAGCTCAAGCAAATTTTGCTCAATCTGCTGAGCAATGCCGCGAAGTTTACCGAGCGCGGCGGAATTACCATTCGGGTAACCAAAGATCGGCTGGTGACGGGCGCGCAAAACGGCGATCCGCACGGCTCCTGGATGACGATCGAGGTGCAGGATACCGGCATCGGGATTGCGCCCGAGCACCAGGAAACGGTCTGGGAAGAATTCCGCCAAATAGATGGCTCGTTGTCGCGCCAATATGAAGGTACGGGCCTGGGTCTTGCTATTGTTCGACGGCTGGTACGTTTGCTCGGCGGCGAGATCGAGCTGAGCAGCGTGGTTGAACAAGGCTCGACCTTCCGCCTGTCGCTGCCAACGCATCTGAGCGACAAGGCCGCCAGCCAGCCGCTTGCCACGCAAGGCAAGCCGGCGCGCCCCAGCGAGGAGCGCTACCGCTCGGGCGATAAGCCGCTGGTGCTGGTGGTGGACGACGACGTCGAGGTGATCTACATCCTGGAAAAATATCTGCGCGACGACGGCTACCAGATCGAGACCGCGCAGACCGGCGAAGAAGCGATCACCAAGGCGCGGACGCTGCATCCCTTCGCGATGACGCTGGATGTGATGCTGCCGGGTCGCGATGGCTGGGAAGTGATC
>JAFAYS010001113.1 GCA_019240175.1 Chloroflexota bacterium
CAACAGATGCTCGAAATTATCCAGCACCAGCAGCAGGGCGGCGTCGCGCAGCACAACGGCGATCTGCGTGGTCAAGTCCTCCTGATCGCGATGCTGCACTCCCAGCGCGTGGGCGATCGTCGGGATCACCAGCGCGGCGTCGGCCAGCGCGGCCAGCGGTACGAAGACCACGCCGCCGGAAAAGCTGGCGCTGAGCTCGGCGGCGACATGCAGCGCCAGGCTCGTCTTGCCGATGCCGCCGGGACCGATCAGATTGAGCAGCCGCACATCGGCGCGCTGAAGATAGGCGCAGAGCTGCGCGATCTCGTGCTCGCGACCGATCAGCGCCGGCGGCTGCGGCAGTGAGTGACTGGTTGCGGTGGTATTGCCGCCTGGTGTGGGAGCGGCGGCGGGCGGAGCTGGGGCGGGCGCAGGTGGGAGTGGAAACGGCGGCAGCGCTTGCACCTGGGCATCCTGCTGCAGGCCTGGCTCCATGCGCGCAATGCGCACAAACAGGTCGCGCTCAGCACCGGCGAGCTGGAGCGTCTGCGCCAGCAGCTCGGCGATCTGCCGGGATGGCCGCCGTTCTCCAGCCTCGATTTTACGAATCGTTTCAACTGAGCAGCCGATCTGCCGCGCGATCTGCTCCTGGGTAAGATCAAAAGCCTTGCGGCGACGTCGCAGCCAGCGGTCAAACGTGAGCACGTCTTTTTCCAGCATGGCAACCCTATATATGCGCCTGGTCAGGTCCGGGCAGAGGTTGGTGGTTGGGAGCTTGTACCGGTTTTTGTACGACAAAACCAATATCAGCGCACCGCTTGCCCTGCTATTGTAGCACCATGTTCAACTCATGTTGAACGGCACGCCGTCCGATGCTTGGGCCTCACCTCGCCGCCGGCCCACACGGCGTGAATAAGCGAAGGAGGAATATCTATGCCGTTGCTCGACTATATGCGCGGTCAGTGGGCGACCGATGTCAGCAATGAGCTGAACGAGATCAGCGGGACCTTTCCCAACGTTAACCGGTTCTACTCGCCAGCGGGCTGGTTCTACGAGGGCACGGTTCAGGCGACGGCGTTTGCCTATCTGTGGGATTGGCTCGGCAGGAACGAAGCGCACGAGTACACGCTCTTTTCGGAGCAGCCATACCCGCGCTATCCGGCGCTTCAGATCACCGACATCATGGCGCTGCGCGACAACGGGAATCTGATCGTCGTCGAGGTTAAGGCCGATTTCAACATTGTCAGCGTTGAAGACGACCTGGCCAAGCTCACGCAAGCGTACCACGAGCTGCCCGAGCTAGTCGACGCGTTCGCGATGTACTGCGTGCGCGCAGACCAAGCCGTGCGCTGGCGTGATCAGCTGCGCCGCTTGGAAAGCGAGCATGTCCGAGCGCTGGCGATCATCAAGAACTAGCCTACTTACAGGATCGCCTTACCCTCAGCTCTCAGCGCCGCGATCCCAATCGTTGATCTCCCTCTCGTTTCAGCACTTCATCCCTGGCTTTATCCCGAGCCCCTGACGCAGGTCATGGGGCGCGGCTCGCCGGTGTCCAAAAACACCACATGTTAAGTGCTCTCAGGAGGCACCCATGCGTACAGTCGAAGGTGTACCTTATCTTTCACAGGCCAACTTCGTCGGACAAGGCTTCGATATTTACGGAGCTTACAACATCAAAACCTCGCGGATCACGCTGCTGTTCGATCCCGAGAAAGCCGGCACCCATGAGTTTACGTTCCTCGGCAAGACCTATGCGCTGCCGGCCTATATCGATGGCGCGGAGAATACCGAGGCGACCTACCTGGAAGCGACGGTCAACACCCGCGACGAATTCCAAAACTCGATCTCGGCCCACGCCAAGGTACATGGCTCCTACGGCGCGTTCAGCGGCCAGATGGAGGCCGCGTATGGCCATCAGTTTACGAGCAACAACGAGTACACCTACTCGTATCGCAACTACTATTCGCGGCTGGCGACGCTGTTCATCAAGATCGACACCAAGTATCTCACGGATTACTTCGCCCAGCGCATCGCCGAGCTGCCGACGACGGTCAACGAGAATAATCTGATCGAGTTCGAGGAGTTCTTCGACGACTTCGGCGCGTACTTCACCTCCGAGGTGAATCTCGGCGGCTCGCTCGACTACTACGTAGCGATCAGCAAGCAATCGTCGCTGGGCAGCACCGATATTTCGGCGATGGTTAAAG
>JAFAYS010001168.1 GCA_019240175.1 Chloroflexota bacterium
GCATGATCGGCGTGTTGGGCCCGGCGACAACCGCCTGCAGCAGCATCTCGAAGTGGCCGGCCATCCGCGCGATCGTCGCCGCGTCGAAAAGATCGCTGTTGTACTGAAGCGAGCCGCTTAGCCCCGTCGCGGTCAGCGCGATCGTCAGGGTCAGATCAAACTGCGCCGCCTGCTGCGCCAGCGCCACCGACTCTACCTCTAGCTCACCAAGCTTGAGCTGCACGCCGGACTCGCCAAGCGCCAGCGCTGCCAGATCCGCCTGACCCAGCGGCGGCGTTTGCTGGAACGCGAAAAACACTTGCGCCAGCGGCGAGCGGCTGGGATCGCGATCGGGCTGTAGCTGCTCGACCAGCAGCGGGAACGGGTACTCCTGATGGGCCAGCGCCCCGAGCACAGTCTCGCGCACACGACCCGCGAACTCGGCGAAGGTCGGATTGCCGGTGCCGTTACCGCGCAGCACAACCGGATTGACGAAGTAGCCGACCAGCTCGGCCAGCCCCGCGCGGCTGCGTCCGGCAGTCGGCGATCCAACCAGCAGATCGTCCTGGCCGCTGTAGCGGAACAGCAGCACCTGAAACGCCGCCAGCAGCGTCATGTAGCGAGTGAGGCCGCGCTCATCGCCGAACGCCGCGATCTGCTGTGACAGCGTCGGGCCCAGACTGAAGGCGTGCGCCGCGCCACGGTAGGTCTGCGTCGCCGGTCGGGGCCGATCGGTCGGCAGATTTAAGATCGTAGGCGCACCCGCCAGCTGATCCCGCCAGTAGCGCCACAGCTGCTCGCCCGCAGCCTGAGCCAGCAGCGCGTTCTGCCAGCGCGCGTAATCGGTGTAGCGCAGCTGCGGCTCGGCCAGCGCCACCGGCTCGCCCTGATCCGTGGTGTAGAGCCGGCCCAGGTCCTGAAGCAGCACCGCCAGCGACCAGAAATCGGCGATGATATGGTGGATCACCAGCAGCAAGATCTGCTCGTCAGGGCTGCGGCGAAAAAGCTGGACCCGCAGCAGCGGCGCGGCAGCCAGATCGAAGGGCCGCTGTGCCTCGTCGGCTAGACGCTCATGCAGCGTAGCATCGCTCCAGCCGGCAGCATCCGTAATCGTGAGTGCGATCGCGGCCTCAGGCAGAATCCGCTGTACTGGCTCGCCGTCACGCGCTACAAACATGGTGCGCAGCGCGGCATGACGATCGACCAGGGCCTGGAAGGCGCGGCGCAGCGCGACGACATCCAGCGACGAGCTGATGCGCACGGCGTGCGCGATGTGATACGCCGCGCTGTCGGAAGCCAGCTGATACAAAAACCAGAGCGCGCGCTGGCCGTAAGAGAGCGGATATTCGGCGTCGCGATCCGGCGTTGCGGGCTGGATCTCAACGGCTGCGGCTGACTGGGTCAGAATCTCGGCGGCGATCTGCGCGATCGAATGGCCCTGCAACAGCGCGACCATCGGCACGACCACGCCGAGATCTGCCTCGATGCACGTGCTCAGCTCAACCGCCGCCAGCGAGTCGAGGCCAAAGGCGCTGATCGGCTGGCTCGGCTCCAAGCGTGACGGCGCAATCCGCAGCCGCCGGGCGATCTGCTCACGCAGATAAGCTTCCAGCGCGGACTGACGCTCCTCAGGCGGCAGCGCCTCAAGCGCCTCCGGGCTAACACTCACCTCGTCCAGCGCGACGCTCGTTTGATCGAGCAGGCTCGTGCCGAGCACGTCGAGCGTGCCGTTCTCGAACCGGATGCGGCAGGCGTGGCGCTGGATCTTGCCGCTCGACGTTTTTGGAATGCTGCCCGGCTTGATCAGCACCAGGCCATACAATTGCAGATCGTGCTGGGCGGCCACGGCCTGCCGCACGACGGCGGCAACGTCCTCGACGTCGGCGTTTCTGGCGCGGCGCTCAAGCTCTTGCACCACCACCAGCCGCTCCTCGCCGGCCACCTCGACCGCGAAGGCCGCGCCGCTGCCGGGCCGGAAGCCCGCGTAGCTCTGCTCGACGGTCTGCTCGATGTCCTGCGGATAATGGTTGCGGCCACGGATGATGATCAGGTCTTTGAGCCGCCCCGTGATGAACAGCTCGCCATCCTGAAGCACGCCCAGGTCGCCGGTGCGCAGAAACGGCCCGGCCTGCGTATCGGCCAGGCGCGCGTGGAAGGTGTGCGCCGTGGCGTCCGGCTGGCTCCAGTAGCCCTGCGCCACACTGGGACTCGCCACCCAGATCTCGCCGACCTCGCCGGGCCGGCACTGGACGGCGGTTTGGGGATGCGCGATCACCAGCTGCTGATCCGGCAGATTCTGGCCAGAGCTCACCAGCGCGATGCTGCCCGGCTGCTCCGGCTGATCCACAGCGCGATGCTGCTCGAGCGCCTCCGCCTGGAAGCTGCGCACGATCGGCGCGACTGACCGCTCACCGCCTGACACGATCAGCGTGGCTTCGGCGAGACCGTAGCAGGGATAAAACGCCTCGCGCCGAAAGCCGCACTCGGCAAACGTGGCAGCGAAGGCGTCAAGTGTTTCGCGCCGGATCGGCTCCGCGCCGGTAAAGGCCACATCCCAGCTGCTCAGATCGAGCGTGGCGCGCTGCTCGGGCGTGATCTTGCGCACACACAGCTCATAGGCGAAGTTCGGCCCGCCGCTGGTTGTCGCGCGCGACTGCGAGATCGCTTGCAGCCACTGGATCGGACGCTGTAGAAAGCTCAGCGGCGACATTAGTGTGACCGGAAAGCCGGCGTAGAGCGGCTGTAAGATGCCGCCGATCAGGCCCATGTCGTGGTAGGGCGGCAGCCAGATCACGCCGCGACTGTCGGTGGTGTGCCCGAAGCAGCGCCGGATCTGGCCCAAGTTATGCAGCAGATTACCATGGCTGAGCATCACGCCTTTCGGCGCGGCAGTCGAGCCCGAGGTGTACTGCAAAAAGGCCAGCGTTCCGGCATCGATCGACGGCGCCTGCCAGCCCGCGGCCAGCCCGGCGTCAAGCGCGTCGAGCGTGAGCCAGCGCAGCGCCGCCAGATCGGGCGCGTGGGCAAAGCGCTGCTCCATGTTGGCAAGGATCTGCGAGGTAGTGAGCGCCAGCGTAGCCTGGGCATCCGCGACGATCGCCTGAAGGCGCGGCGCGGGCCGGTTGAGCTGCGGCGGGTAGGCGGGCACCGCGATCGCATTGGCATACAGGCAGCCAAAAAACGCGACGATATAGTCGAGGCCGGGCGGGTACAGCAGCAGCACCCGCTCCCCGGCTGCGTCGTGCTGCTGAAGCAGCGCCGCCACCGCACGCGCCCGCCGATCAAGCTCGGCGTAGCTCATCCGCTCATCGGGCAACGCACCGCTGGTGAGCATCGTGTACATCGGCGCATCGGGCTGTTGCACCGCACGCGCTTGGAGCAGCGCGACCAGATGCGCGGCATTCGGCAATAGTTCACTCACGCGCGTCGTCATTCCTCGCTAACCTTTATGCTTCCCATGCAGTAGCCCACACGGTACGTAGCTGCATCGTCGCGGCAATCCTCAAGCCAGCCCTCGTGCCAAACGGCAGAGAGCGGCTGGTGGAGCGCATCACAGTGGGGAGTCGATGCTGGCTATGCTCGCGCTGGTCAACTGATCCTTTCCAGATGAGCAGGGAGCGACAGGTGGCTAAAAATACACGTATAAAAAGCGGCCTCAAACATATCACAGACTGATCATTCTACCAGATCAGAGCTTGCCTCTCGTATCATCACGCAACAGTATACCCCAAGCTTGGTCAACGTTCCCACCACAGCATCCGCATCACAACAAACGCCGGGCGGCATATCCGCGTGGTCAAGCATTTGCACAATCAATTACTCTGTGGCACGATACCAATCGTGACTGTAACACCAAATCCTGGCTTCATACGAGCTAAATCGCTTGAGCGATATACCTCACAATTTCCCCGCACCCGACACAAGGAGTTCCAATTCAGTGAGTAATGATACCATAGAGGGTTTTCATTTATCTCCTCAACAGAAACATTTGTGCATATTACAACAATCTATGTCCGCGCAGCCGTATCGCGCGCAGTGTGCCGTAACGCTGACGGGACCGCTCAATAGCACGATTTTACGCGCAACGCTTGAGGACATGGTCGAGCGCTACGAGATTTTACGCACGACCTTTCCGATCATCGCCGGCATGAGCTTGCCGCTCCAAGTGATCGCCGACACAGGGACGATCGCCTGGACCGAGGTCGATCTGGCAAGCGTCGCGCCTGAGGAGCAGCGGCAGCAAACCGCCGCGCTGTTTGAAGCGCTGCGCCGGCTGCCGCTCGATCTGGCGCAGGAGCCGCCGCTCCACGCCACGCTGATCCGCTACGCGCCTGAGTCGCACGCGCTGCTCTTGATGCTGCCGGCGCTCAGCGCTGACGCCGCCGCGCTGCAACAGCTGGTTGCCCGCCTGATCGAGAGCTACGCCGCCAGCATGCAGGGAAGCGCGCCCACGGACGAGCCGTTCCAGTACGCCGATATCGCGCAGTGGCAAAACGAACTGCTGGAGTCGCCCGAAACCGCCGCCGGCGGCAACCACTGGCGCAACAGGAGTCGTTTTGTGGCCGCGCCGCTGCTGCCGCCATTTGCCGAAATCCAGACCGAGGCCCACGATTTCCAGCCTACCACACACGCGATCGCGCTGGACGCGGCGATGCTCGAACAGATCGCTGGACTTGATGCGCAGCCGGGCTTGGACAGCGCGCTCTTGCTGCTGACCTGCTGGCAAGTGCTGTTGTGGCGGCTCAGCGACCAGCCGGATCTCGCGCTGGGCGTGGTGGACGGTGGGCGCAAATACGATGAGCTGGCCGACGCGATCGGGCTGATCGCCAAGCATTTACCGCTGGCGACGACGGTACAGCCGCAGACACGCCTGCGCGATCTCGCCGCGCAGAATGCCGAGGCGCTACAGGCCAACGCGCAGTGGCAGGAATATTTCACCTGGGACGGCTTTCCTCTGGAGCAGGCCTATCTGCCGTACAGCTTTGAGTTTGTGGAGCAGCCGGGCGCAGTCAGCGCTGGCGAGCTTACGGCTGCGATCGAGCGACTGTACGCCAGCGTGGATCGCTTTAAGCTCAAGCTCAGCTGTACGCGCCAGACGCAAACGCTCAGCCTTGAGATCATCTACGACAGCGCGGCCTTCACCGCCGACACGATCCGCCGGCTGAGCGATTGCCTGCTCACGGTGATCAGCAGTGCGCTCGCGAATCTTGATGCGCCAGTCGGCGCGCTTGCGATCGTGAGCGAGCCTGAGCGCCAACAGCTGCTTGGTGCGTGGTCGGTCACGCCGCTCCCGGCCACCGAAACGCTGTGCATCCATGAGCAATTTGCCCAGCAGGTGCAGGCCACGCCCGAGCGCGTCGCCGCCGTAGAGCTGGATCAGTCGCTAACGTTCGCCGAGCTGAACGCGCACACCGACCAGCTGGCGCGGCACCTGCGCGGCCTCGGCGTCGGCCCCGAAGTTATCGTCGGGCTGTACCTTGAGCCATCGCTGCACGCGCTGACCGGCATTCTAGCGATTCTCAAGGCCGGCGCTGCGTACCTACCGATCGATCCAGGCTATCCCGCCGAGCGCATCGCGTTTATGCTGGCCGACGCGCAGGCTGCGGTAGTGCTGACTCAGACTTCACTGCAAGCCAATCTCAGCGCGGACGATCTGCCGAGCATCTGCCTCGATAGCTGGCAGCCGGACAGCGCAGGGACAGATCTGCCACCGGCGGCGGTCACCGTCGATAATCTGGCGTACGTGATCTACACCTCGGGCTCGACCGGCCAGCCCAAGGGCGTGGCGGTCACCCATCGCGCGGCGGCGAACTTCCAGCACGGCATGCAGACAACGGTCTATGATCGCTGGATCACGCAGCCGGTGCAGACCACGCTGAACGCGCCGCTGAGCTTCGACGCGTCGATCCAATCACTGATGCTGCTGGTCAACGGTCACACGCTGCATCTGCTGCCGAACTGGCTGCGCCAGGACAACCAGGCGCTGCTCAGCTATCTGCACGAGCGCCGGATCGAGCTAATCACGGGCACGCCGACCCAGATTCAGCTGCTGGTGAACGCCGGGCTGCTCACCGCTGACGAGCACGTGCCAACCCTGGCGCTGGTCGCCGGCGAGGCGGTCACACCCGAGCTATGGGCTGAGCTGGCGCGCGCCGAGCGCACGATCTTTCAGAATAACTACGGCCCGACCGAGTGTACTGTCAACACGACCAGCTGCACGATCGCGCCGGACGCGACCGAGCCGGTGATTGGCCGACCGCTGGCGAACTACGAGTTGTATATTCTCGATCAGCGGATGCAGCTGGTGCCGGTGGGCATGTCCGGCGAGCTGTATGTCGGCGGCCCCAGCATCGCGCGCGGCTACCTCAACCGCCCCGCGCTGACCGCCGAAAAATTTGTGCCCAATCCCTTCGGTCACGAACCAGGCGCGCGGTTGTACCGCACCGGCGATCTGGCGCACTTCCTGGCCGACGGCGCGATCGCCTTTGATGGCCGTATCGATCAGCAGGTCAAAAT
>JAFAYS010000048.1 GCA_019240175.1 Chloroflexota bacterium
GACACGATTGACGGACACGCTATCATCGTGTCCGTTCTTTTTTTAAGGAATAAGACTTTTGGATATTGCGCGAACTTTTAGAAAATACTAAATCTTAGAAGTTCGTATAAAGAACGTGGAGGTACACTCTGAGCCACATTCAGCTTCCTTCTGACGAACAGCGCTTTGTCGAAGACGTGGGCTTGTTCTTCGAGCGCGCCGGCTCGACGCGCATGATGGGCCGTATTCTTGGCTGGCTCCTGATCGCAACGCCGCCGCTGCAGACCGCCGAAAATCTGGCCGATGTGCTTCAAGTCAGTCGAGGCGCGATCAGCACCACCATGCGCCAGCTCGTGGATCGCGCGCTGGTCGACCGCGTGAGTTTGCCGGGACAGCGCGCCGACTATTACCAGATTCGGCCCGGTGCCTGGGCGGAAGTCCTTCAGCGCAGTGTGGCGCTGACCACGCAGATGCGACTGCTTGCGGAGCGCGGCCTGGCTCTAAAGCAAGATCAGCCGCCCGAAAGTCGTCAGCGCCTGGAAGAAATGCACAGTATGTACACCTTTTTTGAAGAGCGTCTGCCTCAGATATTCGCGGAGTGGGAAACCTACTGGCAGGAGCATCGCGCACAGCGCAGCTAGCCAGCGCCGCGATCACGGCAGCGCTTCAGCGAGGTAAAGGTTTATGGCAACCGCAACCCTTTCACAATCAATGCCCGGCCCGCGTGGCCTTCCGTTTGTCGGCGGCAAACTGAACCTGATCCGGCTGCTGACCGGCTCGTTCCAGTTTATGCGCGACATGCACGACACCTACGGCAACATGGTTGCCTTCGCGAAAAACGATCCATCGTATGTGTTTGCCTTTGGGCCGGAGTTGAATCATCAAGTGCTGTCGCGGGCGGACGTATTTGAGGTGAGTGGCGGGCTGCTACGCATTCCCAAAGGCACCGCGATCGAGCGACTGTTGAAGAACAATCTGGCAGTGATGAACGGCACGCACCACAAGCAGCAGCGCAAACTGATGCAGCCCGCCTTTCACCGTCAGCAGATCTCAGCCTACGGCGACGACATGGTCACGCTCACACAGCGCATGCTGGATCGCTGGCAAGGTGAGAGCGAGGTCAACCTGATCCGCGAGATGAAACAGCTAACGCAGCGCATCGCGGTCAAAACCTTGTTCGGCCTGTACGACGAGGCGGAGCTGGATCGCATCGGCGGGCTGCTGCGCAAGCTGATCGATATGTCGTCATCGCCGCTCTTCTTCATCGCGCCCTTCGATGTGCCGGGCCTGCCCTATCACACGCTGCTGCGGCTGGGCGACGAGCTGGAAGCGTTCATTCGATCGGCGATTGCCCAGAAGCGCTCGCGGCCCGACGATACCGACGTGCTGGCGGCGATGATGCATGTGCGCGACGAGGACGGCTCCAAGCTCAGCGACGAGGAGATGATCGGCCATGCCTTCGCGCTCTTCGTGGCCGGCCACGAAACCACATCGAATGCGCTGGCCTGGACGGTGTTTTTACTCAATCAGCATCCACGCGTCGCCGCCGATCTGCTGGATGAGCTTGACAGCGTGCTGCACGGCGAGCCACCCACACTAGAGCAGCTTGGTCGCTTGCCGCTGCTTGAAGGCGTGATCAAAGAAAGCCTGCGCCTGTTACCACCAGCTGGTCTTGGCATGCGCGTGGCGGCTGAGCCGACTGAGCTCGGCGGCTATGCGCTGCCCAAAGGCACAACTGTCATCTACAGCGAGCTCGTCACGCACCGGCTGCCGGAGCTGTATCCCGAGCCGGATCGCTTCAAGCCCGAACGCTGGGCCACGATCAACCGCTCGACCTACGAGTTTCTGCCTTTCAGCGCGGGTCCGCACATGTGTATCGGCTGGGCCTTTGCGATGCAGGAGCTGCGGATCGTGCTGGCCATGCTGATGCAGCGCTACCGGCTCTCGATCGTGCCCGGCACCAAGCTCGGCGTAGACATTCGCATGACGCCCAGGCCAGCCATGCCAATGCGCATCTATCCGCAGGATCGGCAGTTCCAGCGCGTCAGTGTGCGCGGCAACATTCACAAGCTCGTCGATCTGCGCTAATAGCGCGCGATCGCATCCCGCTGCTCACAGCCGAGGTGTAACAGCCTCGGCTGTGGTGTGTCGCCGCCAACGTTGCCCGCGACTTGCTGGTATAAGATTTGGTACCACCATCGAAGACGTATCGACGCGATGGAGGTAGATCATGGCGAAAGAATCACACGCACCAACTGCCGATCTGGGGTTGCTGGCCCTGCGCTTGGTGGCGGGCGGCCTGATGGCTGGGCACGGTGCCCAAAAGCTTTTCGGCGCGTTCGGCGGCTACGGCGTCGAAGGAACCGGCGGCTGGCTGGAGTCGATGGGCTTGAAGCCCGGCAAGACCTGGGCCTATCTCGCGGGCGGCGGCGAGTTTGGCAGCGGCCTGCTGACCGCGCTGGGATTCTTGCATCCGCTCGGGCCGATCTCGATGTTTGGCCCGATGATCATGGCCTGGGCCACGGTTCACGCGGGCAAGCCAATCTGGACAACCAGCGGCGGCGGAGAGCTGCCCCTGCTGTATCTGGCGGCGGCGACGGCAACCGGCCTGACCGGTCCCGGCAGCTACTCGCTTGACGAGGCGCTGGATATTGAGGTGCCGATGCCGCTGGTACTCTTGACGCTGGCCGGCGTGGCCGCCGGTATCGGCGCGGGACTCAGCATGCGCGAGACGCCGCCCGCGAGCCAGGAAGAGGCGGGCGACGCCGGCACCGATACGGAGCTGGCCTCAGGCACCTAGCGACAATCAACACGGCAGCACCAGCGCGATCTGTGGGTTCAATCCAACGATCGCGCTGTTAGCTTTTGTTGCCCAGCACCGCGTCGCGGATGGCCTCGTTCGCATCATAGCGCGCCTCGGCGACGATCCATGCCGGCAGCGCATCACATTCGATCAGTAGATCAATCGACGTGCCGCGACAGATCGAGCATGGACTGCGCTCATACAGGGTGAGCAAAAGGTCTGTGGCACCTGGCATTGGATTCTGTTCAAACACATCGTTGATGCCCGACGTGAGGCTATGTACCGCGTGGTGATCCGCAGCCTGAGCCACGAGCGTAGCCATAAACTGCTCGTCGCCCGGCTGATAGTTATGTGTCAGCAGGGCAAGCGCGTTGCCATTTGTCGGATCATCTTCCAGCAGCTCAAAGGCGAGCGCACGTACATCTGGATGCTGCACCGACGTCAGTATTTGCAGCGTGCGTAAGGATACAAGATCATCCTCGTGCCAGGCCAGCCGGAATAAGCGTCGCATGTCGAGGGGAAAGGCCCGATCGCCAAAGATTGTGAGATACGCGACGAGCTGTTTTGGATCTGCTACCGTCAGCAATGTGCGCGCTGCCCGCTCGATCTCGTCGCTTGATGCGCCTCGACCCCAATTCCTAAGCGGTACGAAACCAACCGCGCGCGGATTTTCCCGAATCGCTGCGCTCAGGGCGGCGAATGATGGCAAATCCTGTGCCTGACGTTGATCCGCTGCTTGTTTGCGCCCGGCACGGAACTGCTCAACTGGTGTAAGATAGCGATCCACAAATGGCTGGACGGAGCGTGCATGAGCCAGCACCTCATGCAGCTGATCAGCTTCAGTGTGAGCTTCTAAATACTCGAAGACATAGTCGTAATCCCAAAAATCGGTCTCGGAGTCGATCGCCTCACCCAGGCGCTGCGCCACGAACAAAAATCCCTCAATGCCATCCAGCTGGATCAGTTGCCGCGCACCGACTGTATCGCCCACGGATGCAAAATCCGCAGACTGCTCATAGAGCACTCGTCGCGCAGACGCATCGTCACGCTGCGCGAAGATCAGCGCAAAATCAAACAGCTGCTCAAGCGCCATCTCGTCGTCGGGATCGGCCAGTGCGTCAAGGATCAACTGAGTGTAAGAGGAAGCATCAGGGCTCAGCTCAATCAGGCCATGTAAATACTCCGTGCGACTCCCCTCGCACTGCGGATCGTAGCGTGGATTGTAGAGACAGGCATGTAACAGCGCGTCATGAAACGCAGTCGTCGGATGCTGCTGAAGATACAGATAGGGTCGGCCAAGTCCTTTGAAGAGATAGTCTGCAAACTGCTGCTGATTCATGCGTCCTGCACGAGACTCCCTGATGAAGACAAGCTGGAATACGTATCCTACCATGCCGTAAGGTCAATCAACACAGAATCGACGTAGAGAAACCACGCCTGGTTATCGAGAGACAACGCCTTGATCTCGTGATTTCAGACATAGCGATCAATGATACATACCTGTGGATCACGACTACACTCGCGTGTATTGCTTATACGCGTGCGTGAATCATCAATACACTCGTATGAATCATCAATACACCTTCGGCTATCATTGATTCAAGTGCGTGAATCATCAATACACTCGCGTGAATCATCAATGCACCTTAGGCTATCGTCGATTCAAGTGCGTGTACCACGACTACACTCGCGTGTATCCTTCTGCTCAGCGAGCGGATTGCAGCAAGCCCTGCTCCTGGATCACCGCCGTTGCCAGCACTTTATACCCCACGCTCTCGAACAGCACGGTCAGCCGGTCGGCGTCGATGCTCTGAACAACGCCCTGGCCCCACGCTTCGTGGACCACCTGCTCGCCGATCGCGAACTCGGACTCGACGTGCTGCTCTGCGATCACAACTACGCGCTGCGCCTCGACACGCGTGTCGTTGTCGCACAGTGGGCAATGCTCGGCCTCGAAGTCTTCGCCGAAGTAGTTCAAAATATAGCGGCGACGACAGCTATCGCTCTCGGCATAGCCGCGCATCATATCCTGGCGGCTATGCTCGTAGGCCACACGATGCTCTTCTTCTTCCAGCGAGAGCGCCTCGGGATCGAAATCCTCGACCAACAGCCGGAAGCGTCCACGCTTCTCAGCGATGATCTTTTCCTGCTTGAGCAGCCGGATCAACCGCGCCAGATCGCCTTTGTTCAGCCTGGTCGCGGCCTCAAGCTCACGCAGCGTACTAGCGGGCTGCGCCACTAAACCCTGGTGCGCCTGGATCACTTCTTCGCGCGTAAGCTGTCCACTGCCGGAGAGAAACGCCGCGCGGCCCAGATCGCCGGGTCGATAGATAATGGTGCAGCGCGCGAACTCGCCGTCGCGTCCCGCCCGGCCTGCCTCCTGGTAGTACGCCTCGACACTGCTGGGAATATCGCGGTGGATCACGAAGCGCACGTCGGGCTTGTCCACGCCCAGGCCAAACGCGTTTGTCGCGACGATCACGCGGATCTCGCCGCGCATAAACGCTTCCTGCACGCGCTCGCGGTCAGCTTTTTTGCGCTGGCCGTGGTAGTAATCGGCGCTGATGCCCCAGTCACGCAGCCAGGTCACGGTCTCGCGGGCCGCTTTGGTCGTCGCCGTGTAGATGATCCCGCTGCCCTGCATCGCCGCGCCGAGCTGCACCGCCACCTCGGGCTCGTACGCGGTCACCTCAGCCAGCAGCAGCTCTTCCAGCACGCGCCGATCGTCGGTCTCCTGCTCCACACGCCGCACCTCGAAAAACAGATTGGGCCGATCCGTGCCACGCACTACAATGTTGGGCTTGCGCATGCCCAGCCGCTCGACGATCTCATCGCGAACCCAGGGCGTGGCGGTCGCCGTCAGCGCCAGCAGCGTCGGCTTGCCTAATTGCGCGATCGCCTGTGGCAGTAGCAGATACGCCGGGCGGAAGCTGTGGCCCCAATCCGAGATACAGTGCGCCTCATCGACCACGAAGAGCGAGACCTTCAGCTTACGCAGCGTGTCCATAAACCCCTGGTTGCCGAACCGCTCGGGCGTGACATACAAGAGCTTGGACTCGCCCTGCTGAAGCTTGCGCAGCGCCTCCTGTGAGTCTGCTGCTGACTGCGTGCTGTTGATCAAACTGACCGGTAGATCGCGCGCCTCAAGCGATTCGACCTGATCTTTCATCAGCGCGATCAGCGGCGATACTACGATCGTGATACCGGGCAGTAGCTGCGCCGTGAGCTGATAGACCAACGACTTGCCCGCGCCGGTCGGAAACAGCGCCAGCACATCCTGGCCGTCCAGCAAATGACGAATCGCGCGCTCCTGGCCGGGCCGAAAATCCTCGTGGTCAAAGTGATCGCGCAGTACAGCGTGGAGATCCTGCTTCGTCGCAGCCATGGATGTTCCTTTCTACCGGGATCGTCTGCGCATGTAACGAATAGCGCGGACGCGAACGAGCCACAGGGCAAAAAGCTTGCCGCGGATCGCTCAACCGCGAAGTAGCTCGGCGATTGGTGTGGCAAACATTGCTACAAGACGCGCAGATCCGTGGCACGCAGCGTGCCCCAGCGCAGCCGCCAATGAGATCGAAGAAGTGAAGCGTAACCTGTCGACACGCTATGCAGGTGATCGCCATCAAGAAAGGACGCAGTTCATGCTGGCCATGAATTACCGAGGACC
>JAFAYS010000094.1 GCA_019240175.1 Chloroflexota bacterium
CAGATCAGCGAGCAGCTCACCGGCCTGGATCAGCAGTCGCAGCCGATCAACGCCGGAGCGACGGCAGCAGCTTAGCAAAATTACGTCAAGTTATTCATCTACTCAAAAGGACGCGACAATGGAACAACGATCAATCCTGGCGGCCTACGCACATCCCGACGACGAAGCGTTCGGCAGCGGCGGTACGCTGGCCAAGTATGCCCAGAGCGGCGCGCAGGTTACGCTTGTCTGCGCAACCCGTGGCGAAGTTGGCGAGATCTCCGATCCGGCGCTGGCCACGCCCGAAAACCTGGGCCAGGTCCGCGAGCAGGAGATGTTGAACGCGGCGCAGGCGCTCGGCGTCAGCGATGTGCGCTTTCTAGACTACCGCGACTCGGGCATGGCCGGCACGGACGACAATCATAATCCGGCAGCCTTCGTCAACGTGCCCGCCGAAGAAGTGGTCGAGCGGCTGGTGCGGATCATTCGCGAGGTCCGGCCTCAGGTCGTGGTCACCTTCGACCCCAACGGCGGCTACGGCCACCCGGATCATATCGCGATCCACCAGCATACCGTCGCAGCCTTTCATCTGGCCGGCGATCCCGAGCGCTACCCCGAGGCTGGGCCGGTCTGGCAGCCGGCGCGGCTTTTCTACAACGCGATTCCGCGCTCGACTTTCCTGGCTATGCGCGATCGGCTGGTGGCGGCGGGCGAGGACACCAGCATGTTTGACCGTATCGAGGAGAACGGCATGGGCTGGCCCGACGATCAGATCCAGGCGCAGCTCGACGTGTCCGGCACCGTCGGCGCGAAGTGGCAATCGCTGATGGCGCATCGCACCCAGTTTGGCGAGAATAACATGTTCCGGCGCTTCCCCGAAGACGAAGTGCAGCGCATGATGAGTCAGGAGCATTTCGTGCTGGCCTGGCCGCAGCCGACCGAAGGTTTTAAGCTCTCAGATCTGTTCGAGGGCGTCGCCTAGCCGAAACTTAACACAGCAAAGCTAGCCGGGAAGTTGCATTCCCGGCTTTTCGTTGTCCAAAACAATTTCATCACCAAGGAGCACCATGAATCGCAAGCGCTTTTCGCTGATCGCCCATCGCGATCATACGTTTGCCAACCCGCTGAGCGAGGAAAAGATCGATCGGCTGCTGGGATTGCTGGATCTGCCGCCTGAGGCGCAGGTTTTGGACGTTGGCTGTGGCAATGCCGAGCTGCTGATCCGGCTGATCGAGCGCTACAACGTCGTCGGCACAGGCGTAGAGCACGACGCCGAGGCGCTCAGCGACGGGCCGCGCCGAGCGCAGGGCCGCATCTCCATGGAGCGGCTGCAGCTACACGCGATTTCGGCGGCTGATTTCAAGCCCGATCGCAGCTTCGACGCCGCGCTGTGCATCGGCGCGACGCACGCGTATGGCGGCTATCTGCCAACCCTGGCGGAGCTCCAAACGCTGGTGCGGCCCGGCGGCCAGATCTTGATCGGCGAAGGCTACTGGCAGCGCGACCCCGATCCTGAGTACCTGGCGCTGCTGGGAGCCGAGCCCGACGAGCTGACCAGCCACGCCGACAACGTGAGCCGCGCCGTCGACGCCGGATGGACGCCGCTCTACAGCGTCACCAGCAGCGCTGACGATTGGGATCACTACGAGGGGCTGTACTGCCGCGCGATCGAGCGCTTCGTCGCCGCCCACCCCGACGATCCAGACAGTCCCGAGTTCGCCGCGTATATTCGGCGCTGGAACGCGGGCTATCTGCGCTGGGGCCGCGACACGCTGGGCTTTGGTTTGTATCTGTTCCAAAACTAAACCGGCGGTTCGTGACGCCGCCGGCTTGGACTTAAGATCGATTGGTTCCAGTTACGGCAGCGCAAAGGCCTCGTTGATCGCGGAGTATGACGAGCCGCCGTTGGGACCGCCGCCCGCCACATACACAACATTGTTGATTGTGCCGGCAGCCGCGCCGTGACGTGGCGTTTGCATCGGCGTGAGCGTGCGCCACGTATTCGTCGCCGGATCGTACTCCTCGTTTTGGGCGAAAACGCCACCGCTGGGTGTGCGCTCGCCGCCCATCACCTGCGCGCGACCATTGATCGTCCCAACCATCACCGTCCGCCGTCCGGTCGGCATGGGGGCGCGCGCGGCCCACACATTCGTCGCCGGATCGTACATCTCGACGGTGTTGAGCGTATCGCCGAGGCTGCTGCCGTCGGCGTTGCGCGTACGACCACCAAAGATGTAGAGCTTGCCGTTGAGCGCCGCCGAGCCGGGATTATCGCGCCGGGTGGACATGGCCGGCGCAGCGCTCCACGTATTCGTCGCCGGATCGTAGACCTCGACGCTCGCCAACGACGCGCCGTTGCCGCCCATACCGCCAGCCACATAGATCTTGGTGCCGATCGCCTGGGCTGTCGCGCCGCCACGGGCCGTACTCATCGGAGCCAGCGCGGTCCAGCTATTGGTCGCGGGAGTGTACACCGCCGCGTTGGTGACCGCGCCCGAGAACGCGCCGGTCGAGCCGCCGAAGACGTACAGCTTGCCGTTGTAGGCAACCGCCGCTGGATTCTCGACGCCCGGACCAGGCAGATTCGGCCCGCTGCTCCAAGTATTGGTCGCCGCATCGAAGATATACAGATTGGTCTGCGGCCCGACGCCCGTCTTGCCCGCCACCACGTAGAGCTTGCCGCCGATCGCCGCGCCGCCGACGTCCAGCAGCGAGGCCGGCAGCGATTGTTTGCTGGCCCAGGTGCCGCCCGCGCTGGGCGTGCCCGGAGTGGGCTTGAGTGCCGTCACGCGATTCGCGCCCAGCTCGCCGACATAGATCGTGCCGTCGGGTCCCTGCGCCAGCGGCAGCGGATTGCTAAAGCCGCCGATCAGCTGCTTGGACGAGACCACCGAGCGGCCATCCGCCGACAACTGCACACGGGTAATATCATCGCCGACCGAATAGTTCGCGATCAGCAACTCGCCCTTGAGCGCGCCGCCAAACACATTCGAGGTATATTCGATCACGCCGTTGGACGAGCGATTCATGCCCAGGCTGTGCAGCGGCCCGGCATAGTTGGCCGGCGGCGACACGTTCTGATAGTGTCCATCCTTGAAAACGCACTCGTTGCGATACGGGTTGGGATGGCCGTAGTACTTGCCCTGCTCGATCCGCAGCAGCAGATCCGGCTGCGAGCCCGGATTATCGCCGCCCTGAGTCCATGATGTGGTGCTGCCGTTGCCGGTGCACGGCGGCGTCGGACTCGGCGGGTAGGTACCGGTCACCCCAAGACCGTTGTCGGAGGCGTACAGCGCGCCGTTGCTGTGGAAGGCGAAATCGTAGGAGTTGCGCAGGCCCGAGGCATACACCTGCACGCTACACGGCGCGGGGCCGAAGATATTGCTGGTGTTGGCGCAGGTTCCGTCAAAAGTCGCACTGCGCACATCGGCCACCACGATCGCCGCCGAGAGCGGCTGCTCCTGCATCGTGCCGAACTCAGTGTTAGCGGTGTTGGGAGCGCCCGCGCCGGTGTTGCCGCCGACCGCAATGTAAAGCTTGCCGTCCGGCCCGAAATGCAGCGAGTTGACCGCGTGATTGGCCTTGGCGCGCGGCAAGCCCGTGATCACATCCTGGCGCGTGGTAAAGCCGGAGCCCGAGAGCCTGGTGATCGTGCTGGAATTGGGCGTGCCGTTGTCGAGCGAAGGGCTGGAGTGCGAAACCCACAGGATCACATTGCTCGGCGTCGAGAGCGGATCGACGGTGATGCCCAGCGTCAGCCGCGAGCCTAGCGTAGTAATCACCTGATCCGCAACCACCTGCTTGGCGTCGTTGAGCGTGACCGCGTGGATCTTACCCATCATCTCGGTCACATACAGCCGGCCATCCGGCCCCCAGACCATCGACGTGGGCACACTGACCGGGAACGACGAGCGTGTGAAGCCGACGCTTGAAACCGGCGGCGGTGTGACGGTCGTTTCTTCGGCGGTGAGCGAGAAATCGTCGAAGGTGAAGCTGAGCGGAACAGCCGCGTTGCGATGCGTGGCAAAGATGCCGCCAAAGCTGCGCGTACCGATCGTCGGATCGATACCGGCGGCGTCGAAGCTAAAAAACTCCGGCGGCGCGACAACTGTATCGAGCGTGACCGGCGAGCCGCCGTTGAGGCGATAGATCGCGGCGATCGTGCGATCGTTAGGGTTGGCGCGCAGGGTTAGCTCGATCGGGCCGCTGGTGTTGATCGCGCCCGACAGCGTTTTCTGGATGAATACGCCGTTGACTTCCAGCAGATACTCGATCTCGTAGCCGGTCGGCAGCGAGATCACCTCGAATTTGACGTAGTTGTTCTGATCGTTGCCAAACCACAGCCCGGCCTGCTCGAAGT
Source organism: Chloroflexota bacterium (assembly GCA_019240175.1). Lineage (GTDB taxonomy): Bacteria > Chloroflexota > Chloroflexia > Chloroflexales > Kallotenuaceae > LB3-1. The sequence goes on from JAFAYS010000094.1 coordinate 4,340, forward strand.
TGCCGCTGGCTACCGGCAGATCGCGCAGCGTGGTTTTGATCAGCGAGATCTGGCTCGGCGCGTCGATGCCTACACCCAGCATATTGTCCTGGCTATTGTGCGTCGTGTAAGCGATGCCTGCCGTCGTGGTCAGCTTGAGCGTGCCCGGCGCAGCCATGCTTTCGGCGATCAGCGCCGGTAGATAGCCGTCGCCGTTGGCCGGGTGGCTGAGGAAAGTAAAGCCGGTACCGAGCGCGCCGGCATCCTGGATCTTGCCCTGATCCTGATCGAAATTCAGCGTGTACGGCGGTCGGATCAAAATCTCGGAGCAGGGCAGCGGCAGACAGGTCGCGGCGGCCTCGACGTTCAGCGTGACCGGCAGCGTCGCGCTCTCGTGGCCGGGCCCAGTCGCGGTGACGGTCGTGGTGTAGCTGCCGGGAGCCAGGCCCGCCGCATCGACTGCCAGCGTGCGCGTGCCGGGCGTGGTGTCGCTCGACTGGTTGATGCTCAGCCACGAGGCCGACTCGCTCAGGTCGTACTTGACCCGCGCGCCCTGGCTGCTGAACAGATCGATGTTTTTGCTGGCGGCACGGCCACGCGGCAGGCGCACGCTCAGCCCATTGTCGGTGAAGATCAGCGCGGGACCGCCGTTGCGCACCAGGAAGCGCGCCGATGTCACGATCGTTTTGCCATCAGCTAGATCGAGCGCCGCGACGATCGTGTGAAAACCGTTGCTAAGCTGGCCGGTATCGAAGGGCTTGACCGCGCCAGCGTCACTACCGGCGAAATCAAACGGGGCCTGCCGATCGATCGAGTAGGGCGTCACGTCCAGCCGGCCTTCAAGCACGGCAGCGGGCGGATCAAGGAAAAAGCGCACCTGGTGCGTCTCGGCCTCAGTGATGGCAAAGATAAAGCGTTTGCCGGAAGCAATCGCCCGATCGAGCGGCGTCTGATCACCGCGCTTGTGCCCGGCGCTGATGTACAGCTTGTACGGCTCGACCTCTGCCGGAGTCGCGCGCTTATCGCGTCCCTGGGCTTTGCTGGTTTCTTGCTGTCCCGCCACCGGTGCCGCCAGCAGCGCGGCGATCAAGAACAGCAGCAGGTAGAGCCAGCTCATCTGCCAGCGGACCGGGCGGCGCTGCAAGCGGCTCAACACGCGTGCCGCCTGCACTGAGCTGTGGACGTTCTGTCGTATAACCGATGGACGGATTGCTGCGGTCGTTTGTACATCATTTGACTGCGGGGTCATGGTGTATACCTCCGATCCTCAACCATCAATTGCATCTACGCCGTCACGTGAGCATCTGCCCTGCTGATCTGGACAGGCCGGTGGGATTCCAGGCAGCACAAAGATCACCAATGTCGCGGCAACGAGCATTAATCCCTGTCGTAGCGAACAGGAATCACTGCACATTGACACCAGCGCCAAAAGCGAAACACAGGCGATAAAGCACCGTGCTAGCTTGCCGGAATCAGATTCGACCGAAAGCGGTCACGATTGTGGTGAAAAAGATTTGGATCGATGGTTGCTCTGGGGAAAGTTCCAGGCCAGAAATCGATCGAAAGCTAGCGCACGAGACAACAAGGGGGCAATTGTCTACTCAGGGTGCGATGAACTTGCGATATAGCCAGGAATTATGAGATATTGGCGAGATGAGAGCCACACCATCTAGCGATGCGGGCATCATATCATCTCCCTGTAGCAGAGATCAATAAAAGATTCGTAAAGATTGCGTACAATTTCAAATAAAAACTGCTCCCGCACTTTACAGCACGAGAGCAGCGCGGAGCGAACAGGCAGCTGACTAGGGCAGGCTGTTCAGATACGGGCGATGGCTGTTGGAAAACTCGAAGTTGTTGTAGGCGTCCCAGTTAACCGACCAGGTCATCAAGCCACGGAAGTTGGGGTAGCCAGCGGGATTACGCAGCACGTAGGTGCCCCCGTAGGACTGGCCTTTGATCAGGTAATTCAGCGCGCGCTGCACCGTTGCGGGAGCGGTGTAGCCGCCGCCAGCAGCGCCCGGCGAGGCCGGCAGACCGA
>JAFAYS010000144.1 GCA_019240175.1 Chloroflexota bacterium
CTCGATCTCGGTGTCGCGCACCAGCATCGAGAGCGCCCGCGCGTTGACCTCCTGCTGAATCGCGTCGATCAGTACGTCGCCAAACGCTGCCACCCGGCCCGCGATCACGATTCGCCGAATGTTGAGGCTGCACACCAGATGCGCGACCGCGCCGCCGAGATAGCGCCCAACTTCCCGAATCACTGCGCAGACCGCTGGGTCTGCCGCGCTCACAGCCTGGTGAACGACGTCCAGCGTGATCGCCTCGGGTGTTGCCGCGAACTGGTGCAGCGACGATCGTGGATTAGCTCGTGCGATGCGCTGCGCACGCTGGATGATCGCGCGGCTGCTGGCGACAGTCTCCAAACATCCGGCGTTGCCGCAGCGGCAGGGCTCGCCGCCTTCGACGACCACCACATGTCCGATCTCGCCCGCGCCGCCGGCATCGCCGGGAAAAAGCTGTCCGCTGAGAACGATGCCCGCGCCGATGCCGCGCCCAACCAGCAACACGATCATGTGCTCAGCCATGTGTCCGCCGCCAAAGGTGTACTCGGCCAGGGCCGCGAGATGGCTGTCGTTGGCGATGTAGACCGGCAGATCGTAGCGCTGCTGCATCAGATCACGCAGCGGCACGTTTTCCCAGCCCAGGTTGACCGCGTGCCGCACGTCGCCGCCGACTGTATCGATCAAGCCTGGCGCGCCGATGCCGATGCCGAGCAGTGGGCTGGTCGCCTGCTGCGTGAGCGTGTCGATGGCCTCGTAGAGCAGCGTGACGACCGCCTCACCGTTGTGATCCTGAAGCGGCAGGCTGATGCGATGATAAATCTGGCCGCGCAGGTTAACAATCGCGCCGTGCAGCTTGCCGTTGGCAATGTCGATCCCGATCAGCTGGCGCGAGTCGGCGACAACGCTGAGCAAGGTGGGCGTGCGGCCTATGCTGACCGGGCCGTGTCCAACCTCTTCGACCAGACCCTGCCGGATCAGATCCGCGACGACCTCTGAGATCGTGGCGCGGGTCAGATGCGTCAGCCGAGCAACCTCGGCGCGGCTGATGGTCCCGTAGTCGTAGATCGTCCGCAGCACCAGCCGGCTGTTGTGCGTCTTGGTATGCTGACGAGTCGCCTTTTGTAAGAGTGCTTCCATGCGTCGCGATCGTCCGTGTGCTGTCGGGTTGCGGGTCGGCGGCTCGCTCCTGGATCGATGCCAATGAGCAGTGTGTACGGCTGAGGTGGATGCTTTTGTAAGTTTAGTAAACTTATTATCAGGTGGTAAAAAATTACAGCACGCCCAGGGGATCGACAACGGCAAAATTGCTTAATTTTTGGTTAATATTCTAGTATAGTAACTAGGCAATCACGGGAGCAGAGCTACGTAGGCATGTAGGGTTCAGCGGTGGGTGTTGCCTAGGGCTAGGAGGAGCGACCCTCACCCCTGTCGCAAACAAGGGAACAAGGAAACAAAGGAACAAAAAGAAGCCTGATCCTTTGTTCTCTGCTCTTTGTTCTTTGTTCTTTCGTTAGGTTCTAAGTTCTAGGTTCTCCATTCTCGTTTTTCTATCGACAATCCGCCGCGCGACCGATACAATAGAAGTCTTAGCTAGCTCTCGAAATGAGCGCTGTGTTCAACGAAGAACTCGCGAAGGTCGTCTATGCATCAAGCCATGCCTGATCACTGCCTGGGACAACTACTCAACTCGGAGCAATTTTCACAAGACACGCTGCCGCTACAGATCACGCCGCTGATCGGGAGGGAGCAGGAGCTGGCGTCGGTGCGCGCCCTGATGCGGCGGCCCGATGTGCGGCTGGTAACGCTAAGCGGGCCGGGCGGTGTCGGCAAGACGCGGCTGGCGCTCCAGATCACCGCAGAGCTTCAGGCCGAGTTCCCCGACGGCGTCTACATTGTGCCGCTGGCGGCGATCCGCGACGAGCACTTTGTGGTCTCGGCGATCGCACAGGTGCTGGGTTTACGCGTGGCCGACGGACAGCCGCTGCTTAAGCATATCTACGCCAGCGTCCAGGATCGGCAGATGCTGCTGCTGCTCGACAACTTCGAGCAGGTCGCCGGAGCCGCGCCGCTGGTCACCAATCTGCTGGCAGTCTGCCCCCATTTGCATGTGCTGGTCACCAGCCGCACGATCCTGCGGGTCGCGGGCGAGCACACATTTGGCGTGCCGCCGCTGGCGCTGCCGGATCGCGCTCCTGGCCAGGCCGCGCTCGATCTACAGGCGCTGGAACAAGTCGCGGCGGTTTGCCTGTTCACGGCCCGTGCCCGCGCGGTCAAGCCCGATTTTCGATTGACTCAGGCCAACGCGCCGATCGTGGCCGAGATCTGCGCCCGGCTGGAAGGTCTGCCCCTGGCGATCGAGCTGGCCACGGCGCGACTCAAGCTGCTCTCGCCCCAGGCGCTGCTGACGCGGCTAAGCAACCGGCTGACGCTGCTGACCGAAGGCACACGCAATCTGCTGGCGCATCAGCAGACGCTGCGCCGCACGATCGACTGGAGCTACGATCTGCTGACTCCCAGCGAGCAGACCCTCTTTCGCCGGCTGGCGGTCTTCGTCGGCGGCTGGACGCTCGAGGCTGCCGAGGCCGTGTGTACCGGCGGTAGAATTGCCGACTCGGTGCTGGATGGCCTGGCCTCGCTGCTGGATCAAAGTCTGCTGCAACAAACGCTCGGCGCGGACGGCGAGCCACGCTTCGAGATGCTCGAAACGATCGGCGAGTACGCGCGCGAGCTGCTGCACGCCAGCGACGAGGCCGAAACGCTGCACCAGCGCCACGCTGCCTACTACCTCAAGCTGGCGGAGCAGGTCGAGGCCGAGCTGCTGGGGCCGACGCAGGCACAGTGGCTGGATCGCCTAGAGCAGGATCACGATAATCTACGCGCCGCGCTGCGCTGGACGATCGAGCGTGGCCAGGGCGAGATCGCGGTGCGGCTGTGCGCGCCGCTGTGGCGATTCTGGTATGTGCGCAGCTATCTCAACGAGGGCCGCCAGTGGCTCGACGCGGCGCTGGCGCTCAGCGACGATCGGCGCTCACCGGCGCGGGCCAGGGCGCTGTGCGGCGTGGGCTGGATCGCGAACGCGCAGGGCGACCTTGAGCACGCCGAGCGCTCCTTCGCGGCCAGTCTTGAGCTTTCGCGCGAGCTGGGCGATCTGCGCGGCATCGGGCTGGCGCTCAGCGGCGTCGGGCGGATGGCGCATCTGCGCGGCGACTACGAGCGGGCGATCGCGCTGTACGAGGAGAACCTGACACTCTTTCGGCAGATCGGCGATACCGAGGAGATCGCGTGGACGCTGGTGCGGCTGGGCTTGCTGGCCTCCGAACAGCGCAACTACGACCGCGCATCGACGTTGCTGGAAGAAAGCCTTGACAGCTTCAAGGCCGTCGGCTACCAGTGGGGCATCACCTGGGCGCTGATCTATCTGGGCAACGTCGCGCTTGAGCAGGGCGATTACCGCCGCGCCGCGACGCTTTTTGAGGACAGCTTGCAGCATTTCCGCGATCTGGGCGACAAAAGCAGCATGGCTACCTCGCTCAAACACCTCGGGCAGGTCGCGCTCTTTCAGGGCAACGTCGAGCAGGCGGCGGCGTGGTCGCGCGAAAGCTTCGCGCTGTATCGCGACGCGGGCGTGAAGCTTGGCATCGCCGAGTGTCTCGAAAGCATGGCGACGATCGTCTGGAAGCAGGGCGCGGCGGCCTGGGCGATCCGGCTGGTCAGTGCGGCGGCGGCGCTACGCGATGAGCTGGGCGCGCAGCTTGCGGCTGCCGATCGCGCGCACTACGATCAGATGCTGTCTACAGCAAAGCGACAGCTGGGCGCGCAGGCATTTCAGGTGGCCTGGGATCTCGGCCAGACACTGACGCCCGAGCAGGCTGTGGCGGCGCATGATCAGCCACGACGACCAGATCCAGCAGCCACACCGACGCAGGCACCGTCTCCCACGCTCGCGCTCGACGATCTGCCGGGCCTGACCGCGCGTGAGCTTGAGGTGATTCGGCTGGTTGCCGCCGGCCTTACCGACGCCGAGGTCGCGACGCGGCTGTGTGTCAGCCCGCGCACTGTTAACTCGCATCTCCGCTCGATCTACAGCAAGCTCGGCGTCTCGTCGCGCACCGCCGCCACGCGCCTGGCGATCGATCGCGGCCTGGTCTAACGCTGCTCCCCGCGCAGCATCTGCCGACGACACATGTGACTTCAAGCACAAGCCCGAAGCCGAATAGCTCTGCGCTTGATCCGTCGCTTTGCCGATTCGCTAGCTCATCCAATTACAATGTGCAGCAGAACCGTGTGTAGGGGCGTGCTGCGCACGCCCCGGGCGTATCGCAATACGCCCCTACCGAATGACTGCTAATCCATCAGATCTGGATCGGCATGTTCGATCGCTGTTTTGAGCAGCGCGTGGTCATACATCGCACTCTTCAACAGCTCGGCCAACTCTTCCAGAGCGGCGCGGTCGGGGCCATATGCTGAGAACATGCTCGACTCAGGATCAAACTTAATCTTGTCTGCCAGGTGCGGCGCGCGCAGACGAATCAAGGCCTCGGCGACACCGGACCAGGCATAACCTCCGCTCTCATAACCATGTTCCTCAAAAATCGCTGCGCCTTTGGAGAAATCGGTCAGCAGCAAACTGAAGCTGTTGTTATGCTCACTCATCAGAAAAGGTCTAAGATTTTGGCTCATCGGGCTTGCCTCATTTCGTTGAACGTATAGGTTGCCGATCAGCATTGTACACGTTCGCCTGGAACCAAGCCGCGCCGCATTTCCCTTTAAAGCACAAGAGCGAAGCTTCATAGCTCCGCTCTTGATCGATCGCGTCTGGTAGAGCACAGATCTACCGCTGCGGTTTTTAGGAGTTTTTCCAGTTGGTCAGGTTGTTGAACACGGCCTCGGTGATGCGCGTGCCGCCGTTATAGCCATTGCTGCCGACGCCGTAGGCGTGGACCGCGATGCTACAGGTCGAGCAGTTCGCGCCATTGTTCCAGACCGGCGAGCCACTCTGACCGCCGGCGGTATCGTTGGCGTAGTAGAGGCGACGGGTGGCCGTGCTGCGTACAGTGTCGTTGTCGCGCCACAACGTGTTGGCCGTTTTGTCGCCGGGATAGCCCGCGAGATTGGTCGCCTGACCATTCAGCGAGGCCGACTGCCAGCGATAGCCGAACCAGCCGGTCTGATTGCCGATCGAGCAGTTGAGCTTGATCGCGCCGTAGTCGTACGCCGGATCGCGATCGCTGGTCCAGCCATTGACCGAGAAGAGCCGTGAGGCACCGCAGCTGCCGTAGGGCGTCGAGGTACCGTTGCGGCCTGGATACACGCGCACATTGGTGGCCCAGCCACCGCCGCCATGTACACAGTGACCCGCCGTGACGACGGTATTGGCGTCGATCAGCCAGCCCGTGCAGCCGCCGATGCTCGATGTAATCTTGGCGATCGCGCGGTACGGGTAGGTCGTCGTAGCGGTGATGCGCACCCGGTTATCCGCGCCGATCACCGAGGTAATCCCAACCTCCTGACCATCCGGTGTCGCGGGCGGCACGTCCATATCGTCGACCTGACGATCCCTGCCGATCGCCTGCTTGCCATCGCCTTGATGAGACGGCGAGTACGCCTCACCGCTGCTGATCGTCACGCCTTCGGTATTGGTTGCCACAGCTGCACCATCGCTGGAGACCGAGGTGTGCGGATCGATGGCGGCGCTCGTGGGAGCAGCAGGAGCCAGCAGCGATAGCGCCAGAATCGGCGCGGCGCAGGCCATGGGAATGGAGAGTCGGCGGATTGAGCGTAGACGCGACATGTGGACATCCTCCTCGATTCGTGGAACAACCCATCGTTTGACTACGTAGCGATCATGCAGCATCGCTACAACTATTAGACTGTATTAACCAATCATTTACAATATACTCACTCGTATGCAGAGCAGGATACGACTCGTACTCTACGATGATTCGTAGTACGATTCTTCAGGACAGCGAGGCAGATATGAGCTTTACTCCGCTGGTTGGATCATTTGGTCAATGGCTGAAGCGCCACCGCGAAACAAACCTGGATATGACACAGGCTGCACTGGCCAACGCGGTACACTGCTCGATCGCGACGATTCAAAGCTATGAGCAAGGCCGCGTCGCGCCGAGCAAGGATGCCGCCCAACGCATCGCGGAGTATATCGCGTATCCAAACGTCGAGGAGTTTGTGCGCTTTGCGCGGCAAAACCGCTACTACGGCCACTCGACGCAAGCGCAGATCAATAGCCATGGGCCAGAGCCAGCGCTGTCGTCGCCGCTAGCCATTCCCGCCGAGCAGTGGCCGATCGCGCTGGCGGAGCGCTTCAAGAACAACGATCAGCGCTGGGGACTCGGCGTAAAAGATGATGGCGTCGGCATGGTCCACCGCATGATCGCCAACGGTGCCTACATCCTGACGCTGATTCCACGCTCCGCGCGCGGCTGCTTTCTGGCCGGCGACTCAATTATCACAGCGCCGCCCACGTTTTATCTGACCGTCGAGGTCGAGCGCATCGAAGGCCCGGCGAGCAGCAGCGGCGGGATTGCCTTTGAAGAGCTGCATGATCATCATCTCGCGCTGTTTCATGCCCGCAACGAGGCCCAGCAATTCGCCGTGTGGCAGTTTCACCACCGCAGCGCCAAGGTCCGCGAGATCATGCCGTGGCAGCAGCGCGCCGACCTGATTCAGCCACGAGGCATGAACAAGTTTGGCGTGCTGGCGGAGGGCGAGCAATTCACCTTCTTCCTCAACAACGTCGCGATCGGCAGCCGGCAGATCACGCGCACACCGGGAGCGCGGCTGGATCTCACAATCGGCGGCCTGCACATCAACGAGCGCATCGTCTACACATACCGGAACTTTTTCTTACGCACACCGCCCATGTAGCTAGGCAGGGCTCCGTCAAAGTCCGGCATGCGGGAAGCCGAGT
>JAFAYS010000173.1 GCA_019240175.1 Chloroflexota bacterium
CCCGACATCGGCAATATGGAGATTTTGATCGAGCATGGCAGCGCCGAGCAAAAAGAGCGCTATCTCAAGCCGCTGGCCAACGGCGATATTCGCAGCTGCTTTGCCATGACCGAGCCCGAAAATCCCGGCTCCAATCCGGTCTTGCTCAACACTACCGCCGTCAAAGAAGGCGACGACTACGTGATCAACGGCCATAAGTGGTTTACCTCGTCGGCGGACGGTGCCAGCTTCGCGATCGTGATGGCGGTGACCAATCCCGACGATCCGCGTCACGAGCGCGCCAGCCAGATCGTTGTGCCGACCGACACGCCGGGCTTTCGCATTGTGCGCAACATCTCGATCATGGGCGAGACCGGCGAGGATTATCTGAGCCACGCCGAGGTTATGTTTGAAAACTGCCGCGTGCCGCAGTCTAACCGGCTGGGCGAGGAAGGCCACGGCTTTGCGCTGGCGCAGGTGCGGCTCGGGCCTGGGCGGATTCATCACTGCATGCGCTGGATCGGCATCTGTGAGCGCGCCTTCGATCTGCTGTGCCGCCGCGCGGCCACACGTGAGCTCGCGCCAGGCAAGCCGCTGGCATCGCGCCAGTCAATTCAGCACTGGATCGCCGAGAGCCGCGCCGAGATCAACGCGTCGCGGCTGATGGTGCTGGACGCTGCCGCCAAGATCGATCGCGAGGGCACGCAGGCGGCACGCGTCGATATTTCGATCATCAAGTTCTATGTGGCAAATGTGCTGCAGCGCGTGCTGGATCGCGCGATCCAGGTGCATGGCGCGCTCGGCGTCACCGACGACACGTTGCTTTCGTTCTGGTATCGCCACGAGCGCGGCGCGCGGATCTACGACGGCGCTGACGAGGTGCATAAAACGGTTGTGGCGCGGCAGATCTTGAAGCAGTACGGCGTTGAAATCTCATTGTAGCGAAAGAACCTAGAACCTAGAACCCAGAACCTAGAAAAGTGAACAAGCGAACAAACGGGTGCTAGACCGGGTGCCCTCTGGGCATGGTACCCCGGCGAAGTGAACAAAGTGTTTTTTGTTCCTTTGTTTCTTTGTTCCTTTGTTCTCCTTAATAAGGGCAGATCTATTGTGAGTCGAACACCAGACGGCGACATGCCAAACACGCAGGCGCTCGATCAGACGGCGGCGGTACGGCCTGGCGAGGCGCTGGATACCGAGCGGCTTCAGGCGTTTCTGCGCGAAAACCTCGCCGACGCCGACGGGCCACTACAGATCGAGCAGTTTCCCAGCGGCTTTTCCAATCTGACCTATCTGCTGCGGCTGGGCGAGCGCGAGTTGGTGCTGCGGCGGCCACCGTTTGGCGCAAATATCAAGTCCGGCCACGACATGAGCCGCGAGTATCGCATCTTGAGCGCGTTGATCACCAGCTATCCCAAGGTGCCGCGCCCGCTGGCGTACAGCGACGATCCGGCGATCCTCGGCGCGCCCTTCTATGTCATGGAGCGCGTCAACGGCGTGATTCTGCGCACGCGGCTGCCGCAGGGCCTGGCGATCGCGCCCGACTTGATGCAGCGGATCTGCCACTCGCTGATCGATACGCTGGTCGAGCTGCACAGCCTGGACTACGCGGCGGTTGGCCTGGCCGATCTAGGCAAGCCCGAAGGTTATGTCGAGCGACAGGTTGCCGGCTGGGCTAAGCGCTACGCCAGCGCGCGCACCGACGACGTGCCGGCGATGGAGCAGGCGGCGACCTGGCTGCAAGCCAATCTTCCGCCGACCTCCGAGGCCACGCTGATCCACAACGACTACAAGTACGACAATGTGGTGCTCGACCCGTCCGACCTGACGCGCATTAGAGCGATCCTGGATTGGGAGATGGCCACGCTGGGCGATCCGCTGACCGATGTCGGCACGACGCTGGCCTACTGGGCCGAGGCCGACGATCCGCCCGCGCTGCGACAGTTTGGTATTACCACGCTGCCTGGCAACTTGGATCGACAGCAGTGGGTTGAGCGCTACGCCGCGCAGAGCGGTCGCGACACCAGCCGCATCTTGTTCTACTACGTGTACGGCCTCTTCAAAAACGGCGTGATTGTGCAGCAGATCTATTATCGCTATCGCCAGGGCCACACCCGCGACGAGCGCTTTGCCAATCTGATCGAGCTGGTGCGGCTATATGGCGAGATGACGGTTCGCGCGATCGAGGCGCAGCGCATTCATCATTTATTCACATGAGGAGCGAGCACGATGCAAGAACGTCCAAGCGAGCGCGTAGCGCTGGTCACTGGCGGCAGCGGCGGAATCGGTCGGGCGACGGCGCTGGCGCTGGCACGTACCGGCGCGCAGGTGGTGGTCGTGGATGTGAGCGAGGCCGGCGGCGCTGAGACGGCGCAGATGATCGTTGATCAAGGTGGTGCGGCGCAGTTCATGCGCGTCGACGTGACCGATGCTCAGGCCGTCGAGGAGATGATCCGCGCGACCGTAGCAACCTTTGGACGCCTGGACTACGCCGTCAACAATGCCGGCATCGATGGCCTGCGCGCGCGCACCGGCGACTATCCCGAGGACGAGTGGCAGCGCGTGCTGAGCATTAACGTGACGGGCGTGTGGCTGTGCATGAAGTACGAGCTCCAGCAGATGCAGACGCAGAGCAGCGGCGTAATCGTCAATACCGCGTCAGTAGCGGGTCTGGTCGGCTTTCCCGGCCACAGCGCCTACTCAGCCAGCAAGCACGCGGTGATCGGCCTGACCAAAACGGCAGCGCTAGAGTACGCCCGGCGCGGCATTCGCGTCAATGCGATTTGTCCCGGCTACACGCGCACACCGATGGTCGAGAAGGTTTTTGAGCAGGTGCCGGATATGCAGGCCAGGGTCACGCAGGCCATGCCGATCGGACGCATCGGCACGCCCGAGGAGATCGCCGACGCGATC
>JAFAYS010000202.1 GCA_019240175.1 Chloroflexota bacterium
AGTTTCCGCTATTGTTGGCGAGTAACACAAAGCCCTCCCCCCAAGGAGAGATAGATCCATGGCAACCCTGCATCGCCTACGTCAGCACACAACTGTTTGGATGAGCCTGATTGTTGTAGTATTACTCAGCGCCTGTGGCGCACCCGCAGCTCCAACCACGCCAGCGGCGAGCAGCAGCCCAGCGGCACAGCCAAGCAGCCAGCCCTCGCCATCACCATCAGCATCGCCGGCACCTTCAACAGCACCGGCCAGCCCAGCCACAGAACTGCCAACGCCACAGCCTTCAGCGGCGACCGAGCCGAGCACACCTGCCGCGCCACAGACAGGCAGCCTGAGCTATTTCTGGCCTGCCAACCTGCCCAGCGGCTTTGAGATTCGCCCGGCGCGCTCCTCGGCAGACGCCGGCGGCTTCAGCCTCGATATTGGCGGTTCGGGCGGACAGCCGCCCGCAGCTTCGATCGTTGGTGGCAAGAGCAGCCCAGCCGGCGAGCCGCCTACCAATGCCGGACAGATGGCCGAGATTCGCATTCGCAACACCACGGGCACCGCCTACGATCACAGCACCGGCTACAGCATCTTCTGGGAAGAGCAGGGCGTGCCTTACGCCATCATCGGTGACCTTTCGATCGAGCAAGGCCGCGCGATCGCCGACTCGCTCCAGCCGCTGGATCTGGCAGCCTGGCAGAAGAATCTGGCATCGGCACCGGCAGGCGGCAACCCGCCGGCAGAGCAGCCCGGCAGCACCGAGCCCGACACTCATGAGCCAACGCCGGACGCCTTCTATCTTTTCCCGGATGTGCTGCCCGACGGCCTGGAAGTTCGTCCCGTCGGCGCGTCGGCGGACGCGAGCGGCTTTAGCCTTAATCTTGGCCGTGCCGGCCAGCAAGAGCCCGTCGCGATGCTTGTCGGCGGCAAGAGCAGCCCGGCCAGTGAGCCGCCCAGCGACTTCGGACAGATGGCTGAGATCACTGTACGCACCAACAAGGCCACCGCCTACGATCAAAACAGCGGCTACAGCATCTTCTGGGAAGAGCAGGGCGTGCCCTACGCGATCATCGGAGATCTGACGCTTGCGGAAGCCCGCGCCGTCGCCGAAGGTTTGCAGTCCACGAATCTTGAGGGCTGGCAGATGAAGCTGGCGGAAGTCGGTCGCTAGCTAAGCATTCAAACGACAAACAGGTCAGACCTAAGCGTCTGGCCTGTTTTTTGCTGCCCTGCCGCCGATTGGATATATCGCGCGTATAGGCGATCTAGCGCATTGTTGGCATTTCCAATGCAGGGTATGATCTAAACAGGCAACCTAAATACAAAGGAGTGTGTCATCATGACCAAAGAGTTTAATGTTCCCGAGATCTCATGCCAGCACTGCGTCAACGCGATCACCAAGGAAGTCAGCGGGATCAGCGGAGTGCAGAACGTGAAGGTCGATCTCGGCAGCAAGCGCGTGAGCGTCCAGGCCGACGAGAGCGTCTCATCCGATACGATCGTCGAGGCGATCAACGAGGCCGGCTACGACGATGTGACGGTGCTGAACTAATAACTCGCTGCTCGTCCCAGATGTGGGACGGGCAGCCTAGCTTTAAGTGAGCTATGAGCATTGCAATTATTGGCACCGGCTGGGGCACGCGCGTGCAGATTCCCGCGTTTCGTGCCGCCGGCCTGGATGTCGTCGCGCTCGTCGGGCGTGACCGCGCAAAAACCGAGCGGCTGGCCCAAGACCTAAAGATCGGCTTTGCGACCAACGATTGGCGCGAGGTGCTGGGCCGCGATGATGTCCAGCTGGTGAGCATCATCACGCCGCCGAACCTGCACCGCGAGATGGCGATCGCCGCGCTGGAAGCCGGCAAGCATGTGCTATGCGAAAAGCCGATGGCGATGAACGTCGAAGAAACGCAGGCGATGGTCGCGGCTGCCGCAGCGCAGAGCCAGTCGTTCGCGATCATCGACCACGAGCTGCGCTTCTTGCCATCGCTGCAGCAGGCGCGCCAGCACGTGCAGAGCGGGAAGCTGGGCAAGCTGCATCATCTCGAAGGCTTTGTCAGCAACGGCTCACGGCGCGATCCGAGCCGGCCCTGGACCTGGTGGGCGGATGCCACGCAGGGCGGCGGTGTGCTGGGCGCGCTGGGCTCGCACATGGTCGATACGATTCAGTTCTTGTTTGGCCCGATCACAGCGGTCAACGGCCTGACGCACACGTTCATTCGCGAGCGGCCCGGCGACCACGGCCCGCAGCCGGTCACCGCCGACGATTTTGCCGCGCTACAGGTGCAGCTGCAAGATGCGATCGGCACGATCACGCTTAGCTCGGTGGCGGGCACGAACGAGCCGACACGGCTGACGGCGCACTTCGAGCACGGCGCGCTGCGGATCGAGACCGGACGGCTGCTGCTCTCGGAGGGCGATACTTTTGTGGATGCCACGCCCACCGACACCGTTGATGTTCCCGCCAAGCTGGACGAGAGCGAGTTTCCGCGCGGCTCGGTGTATCTTGGTCATGCGCTCAAGCGGGCACTGGCCGGCGATCGTGAGGCGCTGGCGTGGGCGGCAACCTTTGCCGACGGCGATCGTGTGCAGCGCGTGCTGGACGCCGCTCGGCGCTCGAACGAGACCCGCAGCGGCTGGGTTGAGATCCAGCAGTAGATCGCAGCCTCCAAGCTGGATATTGCAGACGCGCTCCGAGATAAGCTGCTCGGGGCGCGTCAAACTTAAGCACGTCGCATAATCGATAGGGTAGCGCTATAATCTGCGCAGGAGGCCACCGATATGCGCTATCCCATCTCCAAACAACACCGCGCCCTGATCTTCTGGTCACTCTTCGTCCTGAATGGTGTGATCATGTACTGGATGTCGGGACCGCTCACGACACCCGCCGCGCCGCTGGGCATCGTCTCGCTGGAGCTTGCCGGCACACCAGCCAACGCCCGCACGATCATCGACTCGTGGGACGCAGCGGCACGAGCGCACGCAGTCTTCAGTGTTCGGCTCGATTACCTGTACCTGCTCACCTACTCAACCGTGATGAGCATAGGCTGCATGTGGGCCGCGTCGCAGGTGCGCGAGCACAAATGGCTGGCCAGGATCGGCCTATACCTGGCCTGGCTACAATGGCTGGCGGCGCTGCTCGACGCGATCGAAAATGTGGGGCTGCTCCAAATGCTGGCAGGCGATACCATGCAGCCGTGGCCGCTGATCGCGCAGTGGTTCGCCATGCCCAAGTTTGCGCTGCTCGCGCTGGGGCTAGCTTACATATTTCTGATCGGTGGCAGCCTCTGGCTGCGCAACCGGCTGAGCAAAGCACCGGCACAGCCTGTCACAACCCTGCTCAACGACCTGTAAGTCTTACGCCAAGCATGCAACCGATCGAGACAATCGGCGGATGCGTTTGCTTTTGGTCTAATTCAAACTATAATCAATTATGACGATCTTTAGCCACGATCCACACACGCTGGATCAGCAACCACGTGCGATGCAGGCGATTCAATGAAACTCTATGCGATCAGCGACCTCCACCTCGCCTGTACCTCCAACCGGCAAGCGCTCGAAGCGCTCCCACCGCATCCTGAGGATTGGCTCATTCTCGGCGGCGACATCGGCGAGACCGAAGAACAGCTACGCTTCGCGCTGGCCGTGCTGACACGTCGCTTCGCGCAGCTACTGTGGGTGCCCGGCAATCACGATCTGTGGACGATGCCATCCGACCGCGCCCAACTACGCGGCGACGCCAAATACCGGCGCCTGGTCGCAACCTGCCGCGAGTACGGCGTACTCACGCCCGAGGACCCGTATGTCGCCTGGCCGGGCTCGTCCAAGCCTTACCTGCTCGCGCCGATCTTCACGCTCTACGACTACAGCTTTCGACCGGACGATGTGCCAGCCGAGCGCGCGGTCGCCTGGGCGGAGGAGACCGACGTCGTGTGCAGCGATGAATTTGTGCTCCATCCCGATCCATACAGCTCACGCGCCGAGTGGTGTGCGGCGCGCGTAGCCTACACCGAGCGACGACTGTCGCTGGTGCCCAAAACCGCCTCGCTGATTGTGATCGGGCACTGGCCGCTGCGCAACGATCTCGTGCGGCTTTCGCGCATCCCGCGCTTCTCGATCTGGTGCGGCACGCGACGGACCGAGGATTGGCACAAGCGCTTTCCGATCTCGACCGTCGTCTACGGCCATTTGCACATGCGCGCCACCGACTACCGCGACGGCGTGCGCTTCGAAGAGGTGTCGCTGGGCTATCCCAGAAACTGGGAGTTTGAGCGCGGCGTCGAGAGCTACCTGCGCGAGATCCTGCCCGGCCCGCCACAGCCCTACCCGGATACTGCCGAGGTAGCCTGGCGCTTCTAGTTTGGATCGATCGCGCTGGCAGCTAGCCGATAATTCCCGGCGCGTAGACCAGATACACGGTTCGACCGGA
>JAFAYS010000273.1 GCA_019240175.1 Chloroflexota bacterium
ACGGCGTGCAGTGGCAAAACGCGACGCTGCCGGCGGGCGGCGCTCCCGCTGGATCGGCCACCTCGATCGCGGCCGGCAACACGTCGATCGAGGCGCTGACCGCGCTGATTACGGCGCAATCCGCTCAGAACGGCGTGCCGATCGATAGCGAGTTGCTGGAAGCCTTTCAGCTCGGCCTGGTCGATGTGTTCGATCAGCCGGATGGCGCGGCGGTGCTGGCCGAAAAGCTGCACGCCAGCTTTTTTCAAAAGTTTTCGGGCGGCTATACCTGGAACATCGTGGATGCGCCCAACGCCACGGTGCAGGTTTCGGCGGCGGAGTTGCAGAAGGAGCTAACCTGGCTAGCGGCGCTCAACCAGACGCAGGCGCAGCTGGACGCGGCGGTCAGGCAGCTGGCGGCGTTGCAGACCGATCTATATGGCATGTGGTGGAAGTACACCAGCTGGGCCTACGCGTATCAAGGCTCGACGCCGATTCAAGGCCTTGACGACAATACCGAGCTACAGAACCAGCTCGATCCGACGGTCTCGGGTAGCCTCGCCCAGCAGACGGCGCAGCGGATGGCGACCGTGCAAAATCTGCTGCATCAGGTGCCCCACGGCGACACGCCCGCCGCGCTGGATCAGTCGATCGCGGCCTACTCGGAGCAGCAGGGCCTGCCGACCGACAGCCGCTTGCTGAAGCGCTCCGCCGCGTCGCGCTTCTACCTGCCCAACAACCCGGTCGTGCTGCTGGCGGGGGCCGGCGCTTCCGGGATCGTCGCCAGCGCCGACGGCATTCTGTGCCGCTTCCCCTCCCAGCTCGTCACCGGCTTGCGCTATGGTCAACAAATCATCTCGGCCTCAACCAGCGGCCTGACGATTCCACAGCCCGATCTGTCGAAAGTTTCGGGCGTGCCGTGGTCAACGACGCTGCTCGAAGCGCTGATTACGGAGTTCTTTTTCCTCGATCCGAACAACGCGACGATCGTCAGCGCGGCGATTCCCAACAGCAGCGTTCCCGATGTGCAGCAGGCCATGAGCAACGCCGCCAACGATGTCGGCACGTATCCGACCGACGCAGTCCAGCAGTGGAGCGGCAATCCCTGGCATCCGCTGCTGCTCTTCTGGCAGACGTACTACTACCCGATCAGCTACGGCACGCCGCAGTCGCCTAACTGGACTTTCGAGGACGGGCAATATTTCTGGAACGGAGCGCAGGCCAGCATCGGCCCAAGAAACACCTTCCAGGGCTTGATTCAGCTCGCGCCGACGGCAGCCTTCAATATGGAAGCACGGATCAAGCAGTTTCTGGACAACAACCCGAACATGGACCCGCTGGAAAAGCAGGAGTTTGTGGCACTGCTGGATTTCGTGCAAAACTCCGACAGCTGGGACTTGCTCTCGCAGGCGCTGGATGGCTTTAACAATCAGCTGCAGCTGGGCATGCCGGGCGTTTTTCTGGGGCCGGCCTCCACGTCACTGGTGACCGACCCGCCGCTGCCCACGCTGATCGGCGCTGCGGCGAAGTACCCGCCGGCGCTCGGCAATATCCCGATGTCAGGGCCGCCGTTTCCCGCCTCAAGCTTTCTGCCCTGGCGCGCGGGACAGTTCGAGTTTCTAAATCTGGTGCTGATCGATGAGTGGGGGCAGGCGCTCTGGCCGGTCAGCTCGCACAACTACACGACCGAAACGATCTACACGCCGCCCGACATGACGCCGATCCTGAGCTCGAATGCCGTCGCGTTTACGGTAAGATCAGGCGCGGCGATCGGCTCGATCGCGCCGCATCTGGCGACGGCGGGCGGCCCGCAGCTCACGCTGGTCGTCAGCGGAACAGGCTTTGCGTCTTCGGCGACTGTGCAGTGGAACGGCGCGGCGCTGAGCACGACGTTCAACAGCGCGACGCAGCTAACGGCGATTGTCCCGGCCAATCTGCTGACCAGCGCCGCCTCGGCCAGCGTAACCGTCGCCTCAGGCGGATCAACTACCAGCGCGGCCACGTTTACGATCGTCGGTACGCCCACGGTCGGCACGCTCAGCCCAAGCCTTTTGCAGGCGGGCATGGTGCCGTCCGCAAGCTTTGAGCTGATCGTGAGCGGAGCCGGCTTCACCACCGGCGCGGTCGTGCAGTGGAATGGCACGGCCCTCGACACCGAGTTTGTCGACGCGACGAAGCTGATCGCCAGCGTGCCGGCCAATTTCGCCTTCGCGCCCGGCGTAGCTACGGTAACTGTGGTTTCGGGCGGCACGACTTCTACCGGCGCGCAGTTCACGCTCTCGCCGGGCGCGGCGATCACCTCGCTGAGCCCGAGCATGGCGGTGGCCGGCTCCGGCAGCTTCACGCTCACCGTCGACGGCGTCGGCTTCGAGCCGAGCTCGGTCGTGCGCTGGAACAACGCGCCACTGGCGACGACCTTTGTCAGCCACACGCAGCTCACGGCTGAAGTTCAGGCCGGTTTGATCGCCAGCGCCGGCACCGCTCAATTGACGGCGACGATCGGGGCGACCGTGCTGTTGAACGCGCCGGACTCATTGATTCAGCTGCCGCCCACGCTGCTACAGCCCGCGCAGCTCAGCTTCGATCTGATCGCGGCGACTGATGACAGCATTGTGTTTGGTCCGGCCAATCCCGGCGCAGATCCGATCTGCGGCTGGGTGCTGCCCAACCACCTGGACGCGTCGCTGATGGCCTACGATGCAGCGGGCACGGCCCTGGGCGAGATGGCCGTGGGCTTTCCCGTCTCCGGCCCGGCGATCGTCTGCTGGACGTCCGCGCCTGGCAGCCAGTACACCTCGCTCCAACAGATCGCGCAGCAGATCAAGCACTTCGGGCCGTTTCTGCTGGAATTGAGCCAGCAGCCGACCGCCACGTTCTCGGCCTTCTTGCAGGCGATCGACGAGACGCTGTGGACAACCGTGCCGATGGGTGCCGCCTTCGACCAGAGTCTGGCCGTGCTGATGGGCCGGCCACTGGCGATGGTGCGCGCGCAGCTGCAATTTCTGCTCGACGGGCCGCCCAGCTCCGATCCCAGCTGGCAATACACCTTCGCCCCGGCGACGCCCGACATGATCGCCTATGAGTTCGGCATCGAGCTGGGCAACATCGCACAGCTGGACGACGGCCTGATCGGCTACTTCACCGGCGACGATTACACGAAGTTCAACGTCGTGGCGGAGGCTGACGCAACGGAGGGCGATTACCTGCACACGATCGGCGAGGATAACAACTACCTCTACCTGCCGTTTGACGGCAAAACCAGCACCTACGTCTCGCTGCTGGTCGATCCGCGCGCGGGCGTTCACGCCGCAACCGGTATTCTGCCGGACGTGACCGTCAGCCTGCCGCCGCAGTTCACCGACGATGCGCTGGCGGCGATGAACATCACCTTCCGCCTGGACGGCATTCTGACCGATCAGCAACTACCTGCGACCGGCAGTCCCGTGATCTTGATGCCAGTGCCAAAGGAACAGAGCGGCACATGGTCCTGGCTGGAAAACGACGCCGGCACGT
Source organism: Chloroflexota bacterium (assembly GCA_019240175.1). Classification (GTDB taxonomy): domain Bacteria; phylum Chloroflexota; class Chloroflexia; order Chloroflexales; family Kallotenuaceae; genus LB3-1. The sequence goes on from JAFAYS010000273.1 coordinate 3,493, forward strand.
GGAACAGCTACGCGACGGCCCCCAACGACACGACCGCGCGCCTGTCGAACGTGCCGCCGGTGCTGCGTCGCGGCCTACTGCAATTATCCGCCGCGCTCACCGCCAGCCAGGACGAAGAATTCGTGGATGTTGAGGTCGTAGATGAGCCGCTGAGCTGAGCTGCCGTCACCGCCGAATTTGAATAAAGAGCAACGCAATGAGCTTCATTAGCAGACCAAATTCCTGGGTCGCGCAAGAGGCGACGAGCACGACACAGCTGACGTATGCGCTGCAAGTCAATCCCGCGCCGATCACCGTCAGCCTTCCCGACCAAGACCCGGTGCTCGCCTCGCTGGAGTTCGTCCTCACCAATCCCACCAGCACCGCGCTGGCCGTGCAATCGGTCGCGTTCACGCTCGTCGTCGGCGACGGCGCCTCGCTCACGCCGACCACCGCCGGCATCACCACCGCCGTCTCCGATCCCACCAGCTGGACCGTCGTCGGTCCGGCCTCGCCGGTCACCAGCGGCACTGCTACCTACACGCTGGGGCCCGTGACTGGCTCCGATGTGAGTCTGGACGCCGGCGCGAGTGTGGTCGTGCAGCTCTTCCAGATCCAGACCAACACCACGCCCGGCAACACCATCATCGAGATCAAAGAAATCGTCGCAGCCAAGCCGGGCTTTACCAACTTCCAGGTCACGACGTTCCCGACCGGCTTCTTCTTCACCGGCCTGATCCCGACCGTGCAGAGCGGCAGCGCACTCGTGCCGGTCGCCCAAATCAACACGGGCGCGACGGTGACGCTGGTGTGGAACTCGTCGGTGGTGGACACAGCAGCCTTCACGATCTACTACTCCAACGCCGAGCAAGGCCAGCAGACCGCCAAGCCGAGCAATGTCGGCGAGTGGACCACGGGACCGCTGACCAGCGATACGGTCTTTACGGCAGTCGTGCAGGTCAGCGTCACGGGCGGCCAGCCGCTGACCGCCGCCTTGATGACCTCCGTCTCGGTGCAAAACCCCAGCCTGGTTGCCGCCTCGATCAGCGCGGGCCGCGCCACGGTCAGCGGCGCGGCGTCGGTTGGTGGGCCGCTGACGGCGAACGCGATCACCGCCACCGGCCTCACCGTCAACGGCCAGCTTTCCGCGAACAGCGCGACTATCAACGGCGCACTCGCGGCGGGCGGCGCGACCATCAACGGAACACTCGCGGCGGGCAGCGCTAACTTTTCAGGTGCCGTGCAAGCCTTTACCCTCAACGCGACCACCGCCGCGATCACGAAGGGCTTCCGAGCCAATCAAAGCAGTGTGGCGCTCTTCAGCGGGAGACAGGCGCTCATGCCAGGGGCAGGGGTCAATGTGTGGAAGGTGTACCAGGCGCACACCGACGGATTTGTGATCGGGTTTGTCGGGCATCCTTCCTCACCGGAGGATAGCAGCATCGCGTGGGCTACCGGTTACACAAACGGAATACAGGTTCAAGCGATGGGAGGCAACGTCGCTTATATTGCCGACTTCAAAATCATTAAGATCGAAGCCATGTGTTTCAACCCGAATATGTTCATCCTGCCGGTGCAAACGGGGAATCAGTTCGGGATCAACATCCAACAAAATACTTTTGGCGTGCAAACCAATGCGCCTTACGATTTTTACTGGATTCCGCTCGGCACCGGGCAGGCCGCCCAACTCCTCAACGAGGATGAAATCTGGGACCATCCGCCGGTCTTGCCCGATTTCAGCGCGCAACCGGTCAGGCAGGACGACGAGCCAAGGCAGGAATTTGTCACGCTGCTGGAACAGGTGATTGGCAAGCCGATCGATAACGAGACCAAGGTCAAGCTTATCTCGGTCCTACGTCGCATCTGACTCCCTCATGACTCGCCTAACAAAGCCAGATCGCATTGCCCTCACGCAGAAAGGGAAAACAACGTGGAATGGAGAATCAAGCCCAACTCCTGGGTTTCGCAGGAGGCAACGAGCACGACACAGCTGACGTATGCGCTGCAAGTCAATCCCGCGCCGATTACCGTCAGCCTTCCCGGCGAAGACCCGGTGCTCGCCTCGCTTGAATGGGTGATCACCAACCCAACCAGCGCCGCGCTGGCCGTGCAGTCGGTCGCGTTCACGCTCGTCGTCGGCGATGGCGCCTCGCTTACGCCGACCACGGCCGGCATCACCACCGCCGTCTCCGATCCCACGAACTGGACCATCGTTGGCCCGGCCTCGCCGGTCACGAGCGGCACTGCTACCTACACACTGGAGCCCGTCACCGGCTCTGATGTCAGCCTGGACGCTGGCGCGAGTGTGGTCGTGCAGCTCTTCCAGATCCAGACTAACACCACGCCCGGCAACACCACCATCGGCATCAAAGAAATCGTCGCAGCCAAGCCGGGTTTCACCAACTTCCAGGTCACGACGTTTCCGACCGGCTTCTTCTTCACCGGCCTGATCCCGACCGTGCAGAGCGGCAGCGCGCTGGTCCCGGTCGCCCAAATCAACACCGGATCGACCGTGACGCTGGTGTGGAACTCGTCGGTGGTGGACACAGCAGCCTTCACGATCTACTACTCCAACGCCGAGCAAGGCCAGCAGACCGCCAAGCCCAGCGACGTGGGCGAGTGGACCACGGGACCGCTGACCAGCGACACGGTCTTCACAGCCGTCGTACAGGTCAGCGTCACGGGCGGACAGCCGCTGACCGCCGCGCTGATGACCTCGGTCTCGGTGCAAAACCCTAGCCTGGTTGCCGCCTCAATCAACGCGGGCCGCGCAACCGTCAGCGGCGCAGCGTCGGTTGGTGGGCCGCTGACGGCGAACGCGATCACCGCTACGGGACTCACCGTCAACGGCACGACCAGCGTCGACAACTTCACGTCGAGCGGAACGGTGACCGTGCCCGGACAATCTACGTTGGGAACGCTGAGCGTGACCGGGCAGACGACGCTCGGCGCAGTCTCGGCACAGGCCGTCACCGCGGCCTCGCTCAGCACATCCGGCAACATCAACGCCAGCGGCACTGTTAACTCCACGAATGCGCAAATTTCATTGGGTCAGGTGGTTGGTTCGAGCATCAGCGAGGTCTTCAACTACAACAACCTGAAAATGAGCTGGTATGGGGTTGGCTGGTTCCAGGACCCCTGGTTCGGGTACGGGCCGACGGCCTGGTTCAGCGGCTACGGCGGAATCAAATTCTTCACCGGCGGGACGCAGCCGGCGTTTACGATCGACTATCACGGCAACTGCGTCTACGCCGTCTCGATGAACAAAGCCTCTTCGATCGCGCTGAAAGAGAACGTGCAGGCCTTGACATCCGCCGACGCCGCCGCGATTCTGGCGGACCTCGATCCGGTTAGATACACGCTCAAAGCCGCCCCCGACCAGGGCACGCAGCTCGGGTTCATCGCCGAGCATGTCCACCAAGCAGTCGCGTCCAGCGATCGCAAAGCGATCATCCCTGACCAGATCGTGGCGGTGCTCACGCGCGTCGTCAAGGAGCAGCAGCAGCTGATTGCGCAGCTAGAGCAACGCATCAACGCTCTAGAGGGGAAGCGCGGCGTGAACCCTCCGCCGCATGAGGAATGATCGTAGCCAGCAACAAGCACGCGCCTAAGCACTCACGCCGGATGTAGACAGCTACATCCGGCGTCTGGATCTGCTCAAGACGATCTGTCTCTAAAATCCTCCAAAAGTGTGTAATATTCGCAGGGCCGCTGGACATCTGTATACAAATCTTCTAGGATAAGGTTGTGTCTGTGTATACGCAGAGTTCCAATGCCACATTGCATGAAATAAGCGCCAGCGAACACGGGCGTCTGGTGCGACTGTGCGCGTATCTCACCGGCGATCGTCATGCCGCCGAAGATCTTGCGCAGGAAACGCTGCTGGTTGCGTGGCGTCTGCGTGAGCGCCTGGTCGATCCAGCCCAGGCCTCCGTCTGGCTCTCGGCGATCGCGCGCAACGTGTGCCGCCAGTGGCAGCGCAGCCGGCGACGTGAGGGCGCGCACCTGCACCAGCCACGCGCCGACGATCCGCTGGCCATGGTCTGGGACGAGCAGATTGTCGATCCGTTTGATCTTGAGGTTGAGCTGGAGCGCGCGGAGCTGTCGACGCTGCTCGACCAGGCGCTTGAGCTGCTGCCGGCGGATACCCGCGCGGTACTGGTGCAGAAATACATCAAGGAATCGTCGCACGCCGCGATCGCGCAGCAGCTGGGTGTCTCGGAAAACGCCGTGGCGGTGCGCCTGCATCGCGGCAAGCTCGCCTTCCGGGAGATCCTCAATACGCAGCTGCGCGCGGCAGCCGAGCCCTTCGGCATGGTCGCGGAGATGCCCTACCGCCAGACGCGCATCTGGTGCCCGATCTGTGGCGTGCATAAGCTGGTCGGCATGTACGATCATGCGGCTGGCCGCCTGGATGTGCGCTGTCCACACTGCTGTCAGGACGCCGCGCCCTCGATCTGGCAGACCGATGATGGAGCGGTGTTCGGCGGCGCGAAGCAGATTCGCACGGCGCTGCTGCGCGGCATGGCCGATGCGTATCAATCCTATCGCAAGGGGCTTGAGCGCGGCGGGTTCACCTGCCACAGCTGCCGACGCCCGATTCCGATCCGCTTTGGTCTGCCCGGCGGAAAGCACCTGGATTCCTACCCAACGCGCCGCGGAATGTATCTGCGCTGTGAGGCGTGCGGCTGTGGCAGCTCCTCAAGTCTCCGCATGTTTGTGCAATCCTCGCCCGAGGTCCGCGCCTTCTGGGAGCGTCACCCGCAGATGCGCACGCTGCCTGAGCGTGAGATCGAGATTGCCGGTGTGGCCGCCGTGCTGTTCAGCTTCCAGAGTTTGACGAGTGCCGCGCACATCGATGTCGTGGTTGCCGACCAAACGTTTGAGTGCATTGACGTGGCTGTGTTCGACACCTGAGCCACGAGCGAAGGATACACCCGTGACCTACGAAACACCTCCCAACGGCTGGCGAACGTTTCTGATCATCTGGTGGACTCAATCATTATCGGTGATTGGCAGCGCGCTGACCTTCTTCGCGATCAATATCTGGGTGGTTCAGAGCTTATACCCACGCCCGGAGCAAAAGCCGGAGCTGGCGATCGCGCTGTCGGCGATCACGCTGGCCTTTGGCATTCCAACCATGATCTTCGCGCCGATCGCCGGTGCCTGGGCGGATCGTCACGACCGCAAGCTGACGATCATCCTGTCGGATATTGCCAGCGGCGTGCTGAGCATGCTGCTGATCACGCTGATTCTGGCGCAAACGCTTCAGCTGTGGAGCCTGCTGGTCGTGCTGGTGCTGGCGGCGATCGCCAACACTTTTCACGACTCGGCCTTCGATACCTCCTACGCGATGCTGGTGCCCGAGGCCAAGCTGCCGCGCGCCCACGGGATGATGCAGACGATCTTCTCGCTGTCGGGGATTTTCTCGCCGCCACTCGCCGCGATGATCATTGGCCTGCCGGCCCTGGCGCGCCAAAACCCGGGCCAGCTGCCGTTTGGCGGGTCGCTGGTGGGGTTGCAGGACGGCACGGTGCTGGCGATCGGCGCCGATGTGGTGACGTTTCTGATCGCCTCGACGACGCTGCTGTTTCTGGCGATTCCGTCGCCGCAGCGCGCCGATCTGATGGTCGCGGAAGGCCAGGCCAAGCCCAGCATCTGGGACGACATCAAAGAAGGCGCGCGCTACATCTGGCGGCGGCGCCCAATGCTGTGGCTGCTGGGAACATTCACCGTGGCGAATTTCGTCGCCGCGCCGCTAGGTGTGCTGGAGCCGCTGATCGTTAAGTTCAATCTGGCCGCCGACTGGACCGCGCGCGGCTACAGCTACGAGACCGCGATCGCGCTGCTGGGCTCGGTGAGCGGCCTGGGCGGCCTGATCGGTGGTCTCACGATGAGCATGTGGGGCGGCTTCAAGCGACGGCGAGTGTATGGCGTGCTGCTGCCGATGATTCTTTCGGGCCTGGCCATGATCGCGATCGGGTTTTCGCCGTTCTTGTACCTGACGGCAGCCCTGACCGCCGTGACGGTTGCGATGATCCCGTTTATGAACGCGCACTCACAGGCGATCTGGCAGACGCAGACGCCCCGCGAGCTGCAAGGCCGCGTCTTCGCCGTCCGACGTGTGATCGCGCAGTTTACGTTTCCGCTCGGCACGGCCTTTGCGGGCCTGGCGGGATTTGTCAACGTCGGGACGCTGCTGATGGTGCTGGGCGCGATCCTCGTGATCTTTTGCGTGGCGCAGTTCTTCAATCCCGTGCTGCTGCGGGTGGAAGATAAAGCCTACCTCGATCAGCGTGCCGCGCGCACAGTACGCACACCAGAAGCTGACACCTCGGTCGAGGCGTAGCGCGCGGCCAGAAGACCTCGCCAACGGATTTAGCGCGGATAATCGCGCCACAGCCAGCGCATTGTGTCGGGGAAGATCGCGCCGCCATGCACCAGCGAGTGCCCGCCCTCGCCCAGTACAAACTGGTAGTCATAGTCTTTGTACGCCAGCGCGGCGGCCATATCCTGATTCGCGATCACCCAATTGCCAAAGACTACATCGAGATCCTTGGTGCCGGTCTGCAAGAAGACCCGCAGCGGCTTGGCAACGCTCTTGCGGATCATTGAGGGATACTGGTTGCCGCCACGCACGCTGGTGAAGCTGCCGCAGTGGCTAACCACCTTGCCGAACGCATCGGGGCGCTGCCAGGCCACAGTAAACGCACAAATTCCGCCTGAGCTGATCCCGCAGATCGCGCGGCCAGCCGGATCGGAGACCAGGTTGTATTGCTGCTCCAAGGGCGGCAGCAGCTCTTCCAGCAAGAAGCGCGCATAGCGATCGTCGAGCGAGTCGTACTCGACGCTGCGGTTATCGGCCCCGCCCCAGCGCGGCATGCCTGGGCCGCGATCGCCAGGATTGACAAACAACCCGATCGTGAGCGGCATGTCGCCCTGGTGGATCAGGTTGTCGAAGGCGATCGGAATGTTGGTGTCGGGGCCGAGATACATCGCGCCATCCTGAAAGACCATCAGGCAGGCCAGCTGCGATCCGTCATACTGCTGCGGCACATACACCCAGTAGTCGCGCTCGACGCCGGGGTAGATCTCGCCGCCCACCCAGTGGTGCTGGCTCACCTGTCCGCGCGGCACGTTCTCCTGCGCCGTCGACTCGGGGCCGAGCGTATAGGGTCCATCTATCTCGGGCGTCCTGGTGAGCGCCTGGAGATCGGCGGGCGAGATCCCTTCGAGCGGCTCTTCGCTCCCGTCTGGGCGAGAATTGAACGATTCCGCAGCGGATTCTGACATCGTTGATGCTCCTTCTGGTGATCGCACACACGACCGTCGCTGATCTGAGCGCTGTAAGCCAATCGCTAAATGATCTTGCCGGGATTCAACAGGCTTTGCGGATCGAAGAGCGTCTTCAGGCGGCGCATCCAGTCGAGCGCCGGGCCGTGCTCGGCGGCCATGTACTCGCGTTTGACCAGGCCGATGCCGTGCTCGCCGGACGCGGTGCCGCCCAGCTCTAGCGCATGGTGGACCAGCTGCTCGGTAAACGTGTGCGCCCGATCGTACTGATCAGGCGTCACGGCCACCAGTGTATGGAAGTTGCCGTCGCCGACATGGCCTAAAATACTCCCGTTGAGTCCCATCGCGCTCAGCTGCTGCTGGGCATAGGCGATGCTCTCGGGCAGACGCGCGAGCGGCACCGCCGTGTCGGTGATCACGTAGACATGGCCCGGATGCATATTGACCAGCGCCCAATACGCGTTATGGCGCGCCTCCCACTGGGCGGTGCGCTCCTCGGCTGTGCGCGCCGCCGTCAGATCGGTAGCGCCCGCATCGCGCATCAGCTCTTCCACCAGCGCCACCTCAGCCTCCATCGCCGCCGCCGTTGCCGAGTGGAATTCCAGGAACAAGCCCGGCGACTCCTGGTAGTTACGGCCCAGGTAGCGGTTCACGCTGCGCATGCTCAGCTCATCGACTAGCTCAAGCCGCGCGACCGGCAAGGCGCTGGCCATCACCGCGTACGCGGCCTCTGCCGCCGCCGTGATCGATGGGAAGAAAACGCGCAGGGTATGCACATGCTCAGGCACCGGATGCAGGCGCACGGTCAGCTCGGTGATCACGCCGAGTGTGCCGGAGGAGCCGATAAATAGATCTTTGAGGTCATAGCCGCTGCTGGTCTTGAAGACAGGCCGCCCGAGACGCAGCACCTCGCCATTCGCCAGCACCACTTGAAGCGCCAAGGTGTTGGCGCGCATGCCGCCATAGCGTACGGTGGTGGTGCC
>JAFAYS010000348.1 GCA_019240175.1 Chloroflexota bacterium
CAATACACGCTTTGCCATAGGCGGTGGGACAGGCGCAACTGCCTAGGCCGGCTAGAGCCAAGGTCCAGCGACAGAGCGCGCGTCGCGGTGGTATGCTGATCCTGGTTTGATTGACCGAGAGAAGGAGACCACCGTGCAGAAAGCACCTATGATTGCCGAGCAATCCACGCCCGAGGAATTACCGCCCGAGGCTCCCCAGCCGGGACTGCTCGCAGCGCAGCTGATGATGATCATGGCGGCAGTCTTTATGGTCAGCGCCGAGGCACGCGTGATCTCGCCGCTGCTGCCGGCAGTCGCCGACGAGTTCGTCACGCCGGTTGCGCGGACCGGTGTGCTGATCACGGCCTACACGATCCCGTATGGCGTGTTCCAGATTGTGTTTGGGCCGCTGGCGGATCGTTTCAGCCGGCAGCGAGTGATGGGTGCGGCGCTGGGACTGTTTGCGCTGGGCACCTTTGTCAGCGGCTTCGCGCCGAATCTGCTCACGCTGACGATCTTGCGTCTATGTACCGGCGCGGCGGCTGCGGGTGTGATCCCGATCGCGCTGGCCTACGTCGGCGATGCGGTGCCCTACGAGGAGCGGCAGGCGGCGCTGGGCCGCGTCGTGAGCATCGCGTCGCTGGGCGGCGTGCTGTCGGCGGCGCTAGGCGGCATCATCGCGACGATCGCCAGCTGGCGCGCGCTGTTCCTGGGCTACGGCGTGCTGGCGCTGATTGTGGCGGTGGTGCTGCTGCGCTCACCGGTGAAGCGCGCCCGCGCGGCAGCGCCACGTCAGCAGGGCGTGCTCGGCCCGTATCGCGCGATCTTCGGGCACGCGGGTGCCGCAGCTCTGGCGCTGTACACCCTGGTTTTTATCGAGGGCCTGACGGCAACCGGCACCGTTGGCTTTCTGGGCGCGCTGCTGTTTGAGCGCGACGGGCTCAGCTACGCGACGATCGGCCTGCTGCTGATGCTCAGCGGCATCGCCAGTATGCTCACGGCGCGGATTGTGGGCCGCATTGTGATTCGGATCGGCGAGCGCGGCATGCTGCTGCTGGGCGGCAGCTTGCTGACGATCTCGTATGTGCTGGTGGGGCTGCGTCCGACTTTTGTCTTTTTTCCGCTGGCGATGCTGCTCAGCGGCGCGGGCTTCGTGATCGCGCATAGCACGCTGCAAACACGCGCGACCGAGCTCGTGCCCGGCCTGCGTGGGACGGCGGTGTCGCTGTTCGCCTTCTCTTTGTTCCTGGGCGGCGGTCTGGGCACCTACCTCGCCGGCCTGGCGATCGAGCAGCGTGGCTTCAGCGTGGCGCTGTACGGCACCGCACTGGCGATCGCGCTGTTTACGCTGGTCTCGCTGCCGCTTCTGCGAATCGTGCAGGGCCAGCCGGCGGAGCGCTAGCGCGTGCGAATCACCACCAGCTTATCGACAGCGGACTCCGCGCCCCAGATCTCGCCGGGCCGTCCCAGGATCTGGCGCACGGCGGCTCCGGCGCTGGGCAGTGGAAACGCTTCAAACGTTTCCTGGCGCGGATCGAAGCGCACCAGCGCATTGGCACCAAAGTCGCTCAGCCAGATATCATCTTCTTCGTCGACATACACCGCGTAGGCCTGCGGATTCTCGCCCGGCAGCGGCCACTCGCGCCAGGCAGCGGCTGCCGGATCATAGACCGCCACCTGCCCTGCATTCCACTCGCTGACCCACACGCGGCCCTGCGAGTCGCTCCACACGCGGCGCGCGCCCTGGCCGGCGGTCGGCGGCTCGATCGCGGTTGCCTGGCCGGTCTCCGTGTCCACGCGCGCAATATGGCTGCCGGCCAGCGAGGCGTAGTAGATCGAGCCGTCGGGTGTGGCGGTAATGCCGTACGGTCCGCGACCGCGCGGCGCGGCGAAGACTTCCAGCGCGCCGCTGGCGGGATCGAGCCGTCCGTACCAGCCCGATTGTCCAGTAAACCACAGCCGGCCTTGCCGATCAAAGGCCGCCGTGTTGAGATTGGCCAGCCTGGCGTTCTCCGGCAGCGGAAACACACGCACCTCGTCGGTCTGCGGGTCCACTCGCACGATCGCATTCAAGCCGCCGTCGGTGATCCACGGCGCGCCATCCGGCCCGACGATCACGCCGTGCGGCGCTGAGTTCGCGCCCAGTGGAATCTCGTCCACCGCGCCGGTCGCGGGATCGAGGCGGCCAAGCTTGCCGGTAGCCTGCGCGGTGTACCAGACGCTGCCGTCGGCTGCCGGCGCGACATCATGTGGTCGTGATCCTGCCGGAACCGGATACTCTTGGATCGTCGGCTGAGCGAGCGCAGTTGCGGAGGGCGCAGGCTGCGCGGTTGCGGAAGCGCTGGGTATGATCGAGGCAACGGCGGTGCTTGCGGGCGCGGCGGTTGGCTCAGGCGTCGCGGCTGCCGATGTTGGCGAGGCGGCGGAGGTTGGCGGGAGTTGCGCCTGCTGATCGCCGGTGTTCGTGCAGGCAACCACCAGCAGCCCGATCAGCAGCGCACAAGCTTTGGAGATCACGCTGTACCGGCTCCGGCGATCGCTCTGCATACCTTTCCCCTCCGCTCACACCTTCAGCTATTTGGATTGTAGCACAGCCTTTTTCCGAGCTATTGGTCGAGGGTTAAAAGCATTACGCGGAGAACTTAAGTCCTCCGCGCAAGTCTGCTCGATTTAGCGGGCGGCCAGACCAACCACACTGGCGGGTAATCCGCTCACGGTGCCGATCGGCATCAGGCTGCCGTTATCCGCCACGGCGAACCCGCTGATGGTGTTCGTGCCGCGCGACAGGACGTAGAGGAAGCGGCTGTTCTTGCTCAGCGCCGCGTCGATCGGTGAGCTGCCCGTGCCCGTCGAGGCCGTAACGCCGCCCATGTCAAGCAGTGTGAGGCTGCCGTCAGCGCCAACTTTATAGCCGGAGACCGAGCTACTGCCGGTGTTGGTCGTGTAGGCGTAGCGACCATCGTCGGTGATGACCAGCCAGCAGGCAGCCGTCTCGGTTGTCGGAACGGAGGCGCTGATCACGCTGAGCTGCCCGTTGCGATCCAGGCTGTACGATGAGGTCGCGCTCTGATCCGTT
>JAFAYS010000225.1 GCA_019240175.1 Chloroflexota bacterium
ATGCCTTCCCAGGTCGCGAACACGCCGAACCACAGGCCGGTCCAGTAGGGCAGCGTCAGCCAGCGGATCGGGTGGATCGTCAGCCAGCCCACGATCTGCAGCACATGCGCCGTATTACCGACCATCACCAGCAGCACGCCGCCGATCATCACGCCCGTGACAATCAGCATCTTTTTGTGCGGCAGCTTGGCCTGCAGCGCAAAGACCAGCACGCCGATCAGCAGCACGCCCGCCATGCCCAGCGCCACGCCGCCCAGCACCACGGCGGTGCCCGCTTCCAAAACCAGCGCCTGCAAAAAGAGCACGGTCTCGAAGCCTTCGCGGTAGATGCTGCTGAAGCCCAGCGCAATCAGGCCAAAGTACAGCCCGGCCTGGCCGCCGATGATGCGCTTCTTCTGCGCGTGGAAGTTGGCCATCCAGCCGGTCCAATACACCTTGTGGAAGAACCAGTTGGTGATCAGCAGCAGCACGCCGATCGCAATCAGCGACACAACCGCTTCCAGCCGCTCACCATAGCGCGCAAATGATTGCAGCACACCGCGCATGAAGATCCAGGTCAGCACGGAAGCGCCCAACGCGGCCAGCGCGCCCCACCACAGCGGACGGCGCAGCTTGCGGCTTTCGCCCATCTTCAAGCTGCCCATCAGCGAGGCCAGAATCAGCACGGCTTCCAGGCCTTCGCGGAACACAATGATCGCGGCGTTGGTGGCCACGGCGGCGGGCGCCCCGCTCTTGGTCAACGACTTTTGCGCCTCGGCCAGCTGAAGATCCAGCGCCTGACGGCTGGCCTTGATCTCGCTGCTCGGCGCGCGCTGGCTGATCAGATGCGCCAAACCTTTGTGATCGCCCTGGCCGTACCAGAACAGCTCCTCGATCGGCGGGATCGCCTGAGGGGCAAACGCGATCAGGCGCGCCTCCGGGCCGGTCTCCAGCACCGCGTACGCTTCCAGCCGCGCGGACTCGGCGAGCTCGTACTGGCCGGTCACGGCTGCCTGCTCCATCTGATCCAGCACCGACGCGATCACGTCGAAGTCGCCCGCGCTATCGCGCTTCTGCCACTCCTCGGGCATGATCGCCTTGAGCGCGTTGGTCAGATCGTCGGTCCTGGTCTGGACCGTGGCCGGATCGGCGACCTGGGTCTGCGCGCCTGCCGCCGTGAGCATCTGCTCAAGCTCGGCAAACTGCTGCGCGATCTGCTGGGTCTGCGCCGAATCACGGGCCTCAAGCAGGCTCTGAAGATCGCCGAACGCCGCCGCCGCGCCATCGCGGAAGGTGATCGCCTCGCGAATTTCGAGGTCGCGCGTTACGACGCCCTGGCTTACACCACGGCCATACTCGACCGGCACCAGCGCCAGGAAGCGCAGCATCTGCCCCGCGCGTCGCGTTTGATCCTCGGCGCTGAGCGGCGCTGCCCGGAAGCCACGCAGCCCCTCGGTGATCGCCGTCATGGAAGCGTCGAGCGCCGAGCCATCACGAGCCGCCGTCCGCAGCGCCGCAAACGATTGGTTGAGCGCTGCCAGCGCCTCGCCGCCGCGCTGCTCTGCGTAGAACGGCGCGAGGATCGCGAAGTAGCCCTGCGCCAGGCTGGCGTACTCGGTACGTCGCGTCGCAAAGCCTTTGCTATCGGCATCCGCCAGATCGTGCAGCGCCTCGTTGAGCCGCGCCTGGTACGTGTCGAGGAGATCGGCGCGCACCGAGAGCACAGCTTCGGCGGGCTGGATCGAGCCGGCGACCACACCATCGATCGCGATCGTCGCGTCGGCTTTGGGCCGCGTGAAGCGCGTCGCCGGGCGGAACTCACGCAGCGGCAGCCATTGCTGTGCCTTGGCCGCATCACCGCCCGCCAGCGCCGTTTCGATCACCCGATAGCTGCCGGCCAGCAATGCCGTCCAGACCTGCGCTCGCGCATCGGCTAAGGCGCGCGCATCATTAGCGGTAAGCGCCTGCTCGGCATCGGACAGGCCAGCCTTAACGCGCTGATCGGCGTCGGGCGCGGCAGCTGCGATTGTCTCGGCAAACGCGCCGGTGTAGGCAGATTGCGCAGTCTCCAAGGCGGCCTGGGACTCAGCGGTATTGCTCAGCGCAAACTGAGCATCGGCCAGCGCCACGCGGATCGTTTCGGCACTCTGCGCGGGCGCAATCGTCTGCGCGCTGGCGATCGGTGCCAGCAGGCTGAACATCAGCACGGCCAGCGCACAAAGATAAAGATGCACGCCAGTTTTGCCACGAGCTACCATCACTGCCTCCAGCCTACTGCTCGATCGGAATGTTGAGCTTGGCCGCAACCTGTGAGATCTGGCCTGCCAGCGCGGTAGCGCGCTCCTGCGCCTCGCCGCCCAGCATATCAGCTTCTTCCGCCGTAAACTTCTTACCGCCCTGCTCTTGATCGTAGACCTTGGTCACATAGGTTTTCAGCTCGTCGAGCTTCTGGCTGATCTGCGTATCCTGCGCCGCATCGACCGAGGCGACCTTGGGGCTGACGCTGCGATAAACCACTTGCAGGCCCGACAGAATATTCTGGATATCGGCCAGACGCGAGATCACCGCGAAATCGGTCTGCGTCGAGGCCTCGCCCGCCACGAAGCGCGAGTTCTTCCAGGACTCGAAGTACTCGCTCATGGTCGGGATCATCACCACTAGCGCGGTGAACGCATCCGACTCGCTGGGCTGCCACTCGTTGGAGCTTTGTTGTAGCTCACCGGTGTACTGATCCATCAGATCGGCGGCACCTTTGAGCATATTCGCCTCAGGCAGCACCTCGCCAAAGTCAACCTTGCCGTTGCCGTCGAGATCCGGCTGCTGGTCGCTGCTGAACTCGGCGCGCGTGCCCCACAGCGTGCTCTCGGTGAGACCAAACAGGTTGCCGGGCTTTTCCAGTACGCGCCCATCGGGCAGCTTCAGATCGAACGGCACTGCGCCCTCGGGATCTTCGCTGGCAGCCGCGCCCGCGTCGAGGATCACGTCGTACTCGGCCAGCGTCGGCACGCCCGCCACGATGCCCTCGATCTGCTCGTAGCCGGGGCTCGCCGCGATCCAGGCGGCCTTGGCCTGCTTGAGAGCGTCGGCAACCTCGCTCGGCTTGGACTGCCACAGCGCGGCGTAATCGAAGTTCGCGCCCTTGGCCAGATCGTAGTAGCGCGTACTGGCGTCTTTCAGAGTGGCGGTGTGACCCTTGAGCGCGTTAGACGAATCGACCAGGTAGGTCTTGATGCCGCCCAGATCGACTTGCGCGCCAGCCGCCGTACCAGTGGCAGCAGGAGCAGCCGGCGAAGTGGTTTCCGAGGCGGTCGGCGTGCCGCATGCCACGAGCACCAGCGCGATTAAGGCGGGCGTGAGCCGGTAGAAAAAACGGACTGGCATTCCAGTCCTCCTTTAGTAAATAATTTTGGATGAAGTCAAGCTGTTTGTAGCGGGGAAAGCATACAACTTAAGCAACCAAGTGTCAAGGATTTTGCCAGTGATATTCATTATCAGAAGCTGTTTTATGAATGATAATGATTATCAATTCTTTACAGCGTACACGTATCCAAGCGCTGCAACATCGGCTCAAAAAATATGATTGCCGCGTAACTTGAGGTTACGCGGCAAGTAGCTTTTGCAAGATTTAGCGGATGTTCCCTATATACTAGCGCAGCCAGAGCAAGACAACTTAGAGCTATTGTGTAAAATCCTCATCTGCCGCTTCCGCCACAGTACGGAAATAATACCTATCACCAACTTTATTGACCCAGAATTTGCGATCAAAAACGAGGCGACCGTTTTGTTCAACGTGAGGACCATTCTTCCAAGCAGTATTTACGTTATCCGTAATTACAGAATAATTAGAAGAAAAGATAAAATAGCTATCGTGTTCTTCTTCTAGCTTGATACTATGTATGCTATAGTCTTCAATCTTATTCTCAACATAGATATCCTTTTTAAATTCACTCAACCAATCATTCAACAATCTTCTAGATATGTCTTCATTAGACGCATTTTGAATGACGATCGATATATCCGTACTACTATTATCTTCTCTTAGAAGCTTATACTGTAGTATCAGCCATGAAGAGGCGACGTAAACACCGAACGATACAGCGATGCCCACAGCCAACAGTGACACATATTTGAAAATTGATGTCTTCATATCCTTAAGTATCGTAGGAAGCAATAGGATCTCTAAAATCTATTGCTTCCTACAGCTATAACCTGTCTTTTATTGACGCTTAACAAAGATTGTTTGTTTGATCCAATCAGCACCACCTGCTAAGGCGACACTCCCATCGCCTACACAAAGGCGAACCTCAGTATTACTCAGACCATAACCATTGAGATCACCTAGAACCCAGGCAACTTGGCTTGATGTACTGTACCAGCGCAGGCTATCGGGGTTCGAGGCATCGTACCAAAAGCCAAAGATATAATCAATGTCTTCTTGGTTGTCACATCGAAGAGCGTTTGTATAGTAGCCTTGCGAGCCACTGCCACCACCAGCGGTAGCAGCCTCTTCAATCATCTGTCGCCAACAATCAGGTACAGCACCAGGATCGCAGGCCTGAATCGAAGCGTCGCCTTGTGCGGGCAATGCCGCTTGTTCCTCTGCTTCCACTTCGCGTTTGAGGGCTTCTTTCTGCTCCTTGGTATGCTCAACTGGCTTGACTTTGGCATAGAAGAAGTGCCAGGCCTGCTTCTCTTGCGCTGGTGTCAGTGACGCCTTGATTGCTAGCACCTCATCGGGCGAGATGCGCTCGTTGAGAACATCGTCAATGAACTGCTCAAGATCGAGCTTCTTCGGGGTCTTATTCGCAGCATTAACTGCCACAGTAGGCAAGAGGACACAAGCCAAACAGATGGCAATGATAAGACGTTTCATGGTTTAACACTCCTTGATGTTGTTGGGCGGGGGTATTTTACCAAATAGATTCGTCACTGGTCAAATTTATTAAACAATTTTCAATCTCAAAACACGCCGGATTAAAGCAACTCTATAGGAGCCAGCCATCGATCTTGACAGCGGCGCTATAGTAAGGATCAGCACCAGGTAAAAATTCGTCTCATCTCCCAGCTACGGCCCGTGCCGGGCGCTGTAGCGCAGCACACGAGAGCCTATGAAACCAGCGCCGTTTGAGTACCATGCCCCGACGGAGCGCCATGAAGCCCTCGCACTTCTGGCCGAAAGCGGCTTCGACGCCAAAATTCTTGCCGGTGGTCAAAGTCTTGTTCCTGCAATGAATTTTCGCCTTGCGCGACCAGCGATTCTGATCGATGTGAATCGCATCGACGATCTGTTTGGCGTGCATGTGGCGGATGACGGCAGCACGCTGATCGGCGCGATGACTCGCCAGCGCGAGCTTGAGCGCAGCCCACTGATCGCCGAGCGCGCGCCGCTGATCGCCAAGGCCATGCCGCACATCGCCCACCCGCAGATTCGTAATCGCGGCACGATCGGCGGCTCGCTGGCCCATGCCGATCCCGCAGCCGAGCTGCCCGCGCTGGCGGTGGCGCTCAATGCCCGGCTACGACTCCAGAGCCAGAGCGGCGAGCGCTGGCTGCCCGCCGCCGATTTTTTCCTGGGCGTGCTCACCACCGCGCTGGAGCCCGAGGAAATGCTGGTCGAGATCGAGATTCCGGCACTGCCCGCCCGCACCGGCACCGCCTTCGACGAGGTTGCGCGGCGGCACGGCGACTACGCAATGGCCGGTGCGGCGGCGGTTGTCACACTGGATAACAACGGCACGATCGCCGAGAGCACGCTGGTCTTGATGGCGGTCGGCGATGCGCCGCTTCGGGTGCGCGCGATCGAGGCGCTGCGTGGTCAGCAGCCCACACCCGAGATCATCCGCGAGGCCGCCGAGTCGATCGACAGCGAGATCGATCCGCCCAACGATCTCCACGCGACCGCCGCCTACCGGCGGCATCTGGTCAAGCGCCTGGCCTGCGCCACGCTCACTCGGGCTGTCGAGCGCGCCCAGCAGCCGTAGCGCTCCTGATTCGTTATGCAAACCAACAAGGAAACGCTATGAAGCGCGAGGTGACTCTCACCGTCAACGATCGCTCCTATACACGCCAGGTCGAGCCGCGTCTGCTGCTCAGCGATTTTCTGCGCCACGAGCTAGCTCTGACCGGCACACATGTCGGCTGTGAGCACGGCATCTGCGGCGCGTGTACCGTCCTGCTCGACGGCCAACCGGTTCGCGCCTGCCTGGCGTTCGCGGTCCAGGCCGATGGTCACAGCATTACGACCGTCGAAGGATTGGCCGCCGGACCCAACGATCTCCACCCAATCCAGCAAGCTTTCTGGGAGTCGCACGGCCTGCAATGCGGCTT
>JAFAYS010000226.1 GCA_019240175.1 Chloroflexota bacterium
ACCAATGCCTTGCTCGATCGCAATGAGGGCGCGCTGTGGATCTTCGTGCCGGATTTCCTGGATCATCTGCGCACCACCTTCAACCCGCAGAGCGACATCTCCTACGACGAGATGTTCTCGACGGTGCGTGACGCGCCAGTGCTGATCCTTGACGATCTCGGCGCGCAGTCGTCGAGCCAGTGGGCCGAAGAAAAGCTGTATCAGATTCTTTCCCATCGCTACGACGCCTGCCGCCCAACGGTGATCACCACCAACAAGCTGCTCGATAGCTTCGAAGGTCGCGTTCGCGCGCGGCTGCAAGACGCCGATGTCAGCCGGATCGTCGCGGTGGTCGGCTACACCTCGGAGGTTGTCAACCGGCTGATGGGTTTGAGCTACGATCTGATCCGGCGCATGACCTTTGAAAACTTCAACCCGCAGCCCTATAGCCTGGACGAAGCGCAGCGCAGCCGCTTTAACCTGACGCAGGTGTATGGCATTGTGCAAAGCTTCGTTCGCGATCCGCAGCAGCATAAGTGGCTGGTGCTGATGGGCGTGCATGGCAGCGGCAAAACCCATCTCACCGCCGCCATGGCCAACGATCGGCTGTCGCGTGGTCTGCCGACGCTCTTTATCAACACGCCGGATCTGCTGGACGCGCTGCGGGCTTCCTTTGGCGGCGACGGCTCGTCGACCTACGAGAAAGTCTTCTATGAGGTTCGCGCGACACCCTTTCTGATCCTCGACGACTTTGGCGCGCAATCGTCGACGGCCTGGGCCAAAGAAAAGCTGTATCAGATCCTGAACTACCGCTACAATGCCCAGCTGCCCACGGTGATCACCACCAACCAAACGTTGGAAGAGATCGACCCGCCGCTGCAATCACGTATGAGCGATCAGGAGTACTGCGGCGTGCTGGCGGTGCTGGCTCCCGACTATCGCAAAACGCGCGGCGGCCTGTGGAAGCTGCGCGGTCGTTAAAAGCAGAAGGGACAGGCAAGCCTGTCCCTTTTCTCCTCGCTCCTCTGCTCGTCCCTCGTCGCTACTCCAGGTAGCCCTGCAATCGGCGGCCAACCTCCGGCGCGCGCAGTCGTCGCATGGCGTCGGCCTCGATCTGGCGTGTGCGCTCGCGCGTGATGCCAAACGCCGCGCCGACTTCTTCCAGCGTCCGGCGCTTGCCGTCTTCCAGGCCGTAGCGCAGCGATAGCACGCGGCGCTCGCGCTCAGGGAGCTCGCCGAGCGCCGCATGAATATCGTGGTAGAGCAAGTTCTGCGTGGCGACTTCCATCGGCCCGTCTTCGCGCTCGTCGGAGAGCATCTCGCCGATAAACGTATCGCCGTCGGGGCCGACCGGCTGCTCAAGCGAAACCGGCGTGACCGTCGCGGTCAGCAGACGCTTGACCTTGCGCACGCTGATGCCGAGCGCATCGGCCAGCTCTTCATGCGTCGGCGGGCGCTCAAGGGCCTGCTCCAGGCGGTGCATCGTGCGCCGAACCTGCACGATCATCTCGCCCAGGTGCACCGGCAGCCGGATCAGGCGACCATGCTCGGCCAGCGCGCGGCTCACGGCCTGACGAATCCACCAGGTGGCGTAGGTCGAGAAGCGATTGCCTTTGCGCCAGTCAAACTTCTCGACCGCGCGCATCAGGCCAAGGTTGCCCTCCTGCACCAGATCCAGAAACGAGAGCTGATGCCCGATGTATTTCTTGGCGACGCTGACTACCAGGCGCAGATTGGCCTGGATCAACTCCTGCCGCGCCAGCGCGCCATCTGCCACAAACTCTTCAAGCCGTACGCGGTCCGCGCCAGGCACGCCTTCTTCAAGCTGAAGACGAGCAGCCTTTCCACGTTCGATGCGCTGCGCGAGTGATACTTCCTGCGCTGCGGTCAACAATGAGACCTGACCAATCTCGCGGAGGTAGAGCTGGATCGGATCTTCCGAGGTTCCAGGCTCTTCCTCTTCGGCATCTGCCTCCAGCGTTGGCTCAGCCCAGGCGTCGGCCAAACCCGACACCTGATCGTCCCTCGGCTCCGCACCGTCAGCAGCTTTATTCGCACGCATAGTTCACCCACCTTATCCACTGCCACACGTACGGGGTCTCCGGGCAATGGGTTACAAGCTACAAACTCAAACACAACACACGTATCTACCTATACGCTTACGGGGGCGAAAAAGATTGGTCACAGCGGACGAGTGTTGTTTAGCGCCGCGCCCTCACTTTTCTCACTGTAATCCTCCTCCTAATCCTCCATCTGTATTCCAGGCCAGCGCGTCGATCGTGTTGCCGGTCAGGCCGCGCGGAGGCTGTGTTGCCAGCGCGATCGCTGCGGGGGTGACGATCGACGGATCGAGTAGCTCTTGTTTCAACTCCGGCACGTTTTCACGCACCATCGCCGTATCGGCAAAGCCGCCGGGATGCAAACCGTTGATGTTGATGCCGTAGCGCCGCAGCTCTTTGCCCAGGGTCTGCGTCAGACCGGCAACTCCGTGTTTGGCGGCGGTGTAAGCGGTGAAGCCCGGAACAGCGATCTTGTCCAGCGGAGCGCTCAGGTTGATAATGTTGCCGCGCCTGGCCGCGATCATCGTCGGCAGCACGGCCTGCGTTACCAGATACGTGCCCTTGAGCAGCGTGTCTACCACAGCGTTCCAGCTCGGCTCGTCGATCTCGACAAACGGGCGGCGGAGCGCAACACCGGCGCTGTTGACCAGCACATCGATCCGCGACCATTCCGCCAGCGTCCGCTCGACCATTGATGTGACCTGTGCCGGTTCGCGCACATCGCATGTCACGACGAACGTGTCGCGGCCCATGCCTTCGATCTGAGCGGCAACCTCGTTGAGCGCCTGGCCGCCACGTGCCACCAGCACCAGCGAGGCTCCCTCCTCTGCCAGCGCCAGCGCGATAGCACGTCCAAGACCACGACTTGCGCCGGTAACGATTGCGACCTGTCCCTCAAGATCCATCTCGGCCTCATTCTTCGATCGTGCCTGTGCTTGGCATAACAAGCCAGCCAACGCTCAGTCGATGCGGTCCAGTGCGGGGAAAGACGAACCGCCGTTGG
This sequence comes from Chloroflexota bacterium, assembly GCA_019240175.1. GTDB lineage: Bacteria > Chloroflexota > Chloroflexia > Chloroflexales > Kallotenuaceae > LB3-1. The sequence goes on from JAFAYS010000226.1 coordinate 3,043, forward strand.
TTCAAGCGTTTATTGGGTCACTGCTGGCTAACGATCTAAAGCAGAGCCGAACTTACTTTTTGATAGCACAGAATGTGCCACCAACTCGCATAATCGACAGCCAGTTTCATATCCAGAGCTACCTTAGCTCGTCCACTCCGCATCAACTCCCAGCCGCTGGCCGCGCGATCGCGCAGTATCGGTTGTACGCCGCTGCGGCACTAACGTAATTTGACGCCAAAAACGTTTGTTCTGTTGCAGCAGCGGCAGCAGCAAAAGCGCCTCGACGACCAGTAGCGCCAGCGCCACCCAGACCAGCACCCACGGCAGATCCATGCCCGCCAGCCGTAGCTCCGGCATGATCGCCAGCAGCACAGCCCAGATTAGAAAATAGCCGTGCATGGCCCAGCGGCTGATCGTCGGGATCAGATCGATGCCGGGCTGCACGCGCAGACCATGCCGCCGGATCGCAAAGCCGACCAAGCCTGTGAAGACAACTAGCGCGCCGGCAAAGATCGGCAGACCACCGCCAGCCGGCATGCCGCCTTGATAGAAGAGCGCCGCCAGCACTTTGAACAGGCCAATCCCCAGCAGCAGGCCGATAAACGCCGCCGCGGGAGCGCCAAATTGCAAGAATGCGCGGAACCAGCCCGGCTGGAAGCGGTGACGAACCCAGCGCACATAGGCCGAGAACGAGAGCGCCACGAATAGCCAGGCGAAGAAGTTGTCAGCCGGCACGCCGAAGTAGCCCGCCGACAAAGGAATCGTCCAGGTCCAGAGCTGGAGCCGAATTGCGATCGCATCGAAGGCCAGATCCAGAATGATCGCCCAGAGCGCATCCGCAAACGGAGCTGCCCACGTCGGCAGTCCAAGCTGATCGCTGTAGGCCATCGCGCCGTAGATAATCAAGCCCCAGCATAGCCCGATAATGATCGGCACCGGGCCAATCGCCAGCCAGAAATCCGGCGAGTAGCTGTAGGTCTTGAAGATCACAATATCGCCCCACTCAAGCAAGACGCCGTAGATCGCCGCGCTGAGCAGCTCCACGAAGGGAGTACGGCCACGCCGCCAGGCGTGCCACGCGCTAAGCATAAACAGCACGAGCGTTGAGATTTCTAGAAAAAGATAAGCACTGCTAGACATCTTGAACATCCTTTGCACATGTATTATACACCTTTTGCAAATGTTTGCCTAGTCCCCTTTATGATTAGTGACATACATCACAATATCAGCTTAACCGGCCTGTCTATAAGGCGCGTGGAGTAGCGTGCTGATCCTAGCTGTTCTACGATCGACATACGACCACGCAGCTCACAAACTAAGCAGATTCGAAGCCAACAAAAAAAGAGCGGAAATCAATTCCGCTCTTTGGTGAGGTAGTGACGCTACGATCGCAGCGCCGGTTGTGGCTATGTGCTAGCGATTCAGCAGCTGGGCTTTCGCCGCCGAGAACTCGGCCTCGGTCAGCAGGCCTTGCGATCGCAGCTGGCCCAAGCGCTCAAGCTGTGACAGCAGATCGGCATCGGCTGCCGGCTCGGTGCTGATCGGAATCGAGGTCGAGGTCGAACGCTGCGCCGGTTGCGCTGGCTGAATCACCGACGCTACGCTTTGGGTCAGGCTATCGACGGCGTTGAGAATCGGTGGGCCGAAGCGTTGGCCAGCCTTGCTGCCAAGCGCGCCGCCAACCAATGCACCGGTGAATGTGCCCACGAATGGGATCGGGATCAGCACGCTGCCAAGTCCCATACCGGTGACGACACCCGCGCCAAAACCGGCCAACCGGCCAGTCTCTTCGTTCTTGCGCTCGGGGTTGTCTGACATGTGTCCGCTCCTTACTG
>JAFAYS010000380.1 GCA_019240175.1 Chloroflexota bacterium
AGACTGCGATGGAGCGCCGCCACGTCGAGCTGGCCGGTAAGCTGCAAAGCCAGCGGGATGTTGTAGCTGGCATCCTCGGGCGTGATCTGCTGCAACAGCCACAGGCGCTGCTGGGCAAACGACAGTTGCAGCGGCTGATCGCGTGTCACCGACTGGATCGGTGGAATCTGCTGGCGGCGCGTGCTTCCTTGGGCGACCAGCACACGCTCGGCGAGCTGGGCAAGCGTCGGCGCGTCGAAGAGCGTGCGCAGCGGCAGATCGATCGCGAAGGCCGTGTTGATGCGCGTGATCAGGCGCGTGACCAGCAGCGAGTGGCCGCCGATCGCGAAGAAGTTGTCGTGCGCGCCGACCGACGTGCGCTCAAGCACCTCGCTCCACAGTGCGGCGAGCCGCTGCTCCAACGGCGTGCGCGGCGCTACAAAGCTTTGCTCCCGCTCCCGATCGGGTAGTCCCAATCTCAGCAGCGCCTTGCGATCGATTTTGCCGTTGGGCGTCAGCGGCAGCGCGTCAAGGGAGACAAACGCGCTCGGCACCATGTAGCTCGGCAGACGATCATTGAGGAAAGCGCGGAGGTTTGGGGGCAGGCCTTCACCTTGGTGTTTGAGCAGGCCCTCATCCCCGGCGCTGCGCGCCACCCCTTCTCCCGCTGCGGCAGGCGAAGGGGAAGTCGCCGTCTCCGTTTGTTCTTTGTTCCTTTGTTCTTTGTTCTTTTGTTCCCCGACGACGTACGCTACCAGCCGCTTGTCGCCCGCCGCCTCGTGGATCAGCACCACGGCTTCGCGCACCTGCGGATGCTGAGCTAAAACGACCTCGATCTCTTCCAGCTCGATGCGGAAGCCGCGTATTTTGACCTGCTGGTCGGCACGACCCAGAAACATCAGATTGCCGTCGGGCAGGTAGCGCGCTCGGTCGCCGGTGCGATACAGCCGCGATCCAGCGGGATCGTGGGCCAGGCCGCCGAATGGGTTGGGAATGAAGCGCGCGGCGGTCAGATCGGGGCGGTTGAGGTAGCCCTGCGCCAGTTGCACACCGCCGATGTAGATCTCGCCGGGCACGCCCAGCGGCACGGGCTGTAGCGCGGCATCCAGCAGGTAGATCTGCGTGTTGTCGATCGGCTGACCGATCGCCGGCATACTGTCTGCCGACGTGGGCGGCACGCTCCCCGACGTGGCGACGACCGTGCTTTCGGTTGGGCCGTAGTTATTGACCAGCGTAAACGGCAGCGCGTCGGGCGGCGCGACATGCAGCGTATCGCCGCCGGTGAGCAGTGTCCGCAGCGTGGTTGGCGCGCTCCAATCCAGGGCCAGCAGCCGCTCGGCGACCGGCGTCGGCGCGAAGCTGATTGTGATCTGCTGTGTGTGGAGCCAGCTTTGAAGCTGCTCGGGCGCGGCGCGGATCTCGTCGTCGGGCATGGCGATGCAGGCACCGGCAGCCAGCGCAGGCCAGACTTCCCAGGCCATCGCATCAAAGGCCACGCCCGCCAGCTGGCTCATCCGGTCGCGCTCGGTCACGCCAAACGCGCGCTGGTGCCAGCCGATCAGATTGATCAGGCTGCGCTGCGCAACCGCCACGCCTTTGGGCTGTCCGGTCGAGCCGGAGGTGTAGATAATGTAGGCTAGCTGTTCCGGCAGCGATGTGTCCTGCGGATTCGTGGTGGGATACGTCGCCAGCCTGGGCCAGTCGGCGTCGATGCGGAAGATCTGGCGCTCCTCTGCCTGCAAGCGATCAGCCAGGCGATCTTGCGTCAGGATCAGCGCTGCCTGGCTATCGGCGAGCATGTACTGTAGGCGCTCGGCGGGATAGCTGGGATCGAGGGGCAGATAGGCCGTTCCCGCCTTGAGGATCGCCAGCATGCCCACGATCATTTCGGGCGAGCGCTCTACCAACAGCGCGACCGGCACCTGCCGATCGACAGCTTGCGCGCGCAGATAGTGCGCCAGCTGGTTGGCGCGGGCGTTCAGCTCGGCGTAGCACAGCGACACGTTCTCGTAGCTGATCGCCGTTGCATCGGGGCGGTGCTCCGCCTGCGCTTCGATCAGCTGCTGCACCATGGTGTCGTGAGCATACGCGGCCTCGCGCCGATTCCAGCCGATCAATGTTTGCTGCTCGGCCTCGCTCAGCAGCGGCAGGTAGGCGATCTGCTGCTCAGGATGCGCCACGATCGCGGTGAGCAGCGTTTGCAAATGCCCGGCCATGCGTCCGATCGTCGCGGCGGTAAACAGATCGGTGCTGTACTCGATCCTGCCCCACAGTTCGCCGTCGATCGCTTCCAGGTTGAGCGTGAGATCGTACTGCACGGTTCCTGGATCGAGCGGCAGGCGGCGCATGGTCAGCCCCGCCAGCTCCAGTGGCGGCAATGGCGCGTTTTGCAACACAAAGAAGACCTGCACCAGCGGCGCGGCTTGCAGCGTACGCTCGGGCTGGACTTCGGCGACCACGCGATCGAAGGGCAGATATTGATGCGCGTAGGCTTGCAGCGTCACGGTGCGCGCCCGTTGTAGCAGCTCACGAAAGCTCGGGTTGCCGCTGAGATCGCCGCGCAGCGCCAGCGTGTTGACGAAGCAGCCGATCAGTCCTTCCAGCTCGGCGCGACGGCGTCCGGCGGTCGGCGTGCCAACCAGCAGATCGGACTGGCCCGTGTAGCGCAACAGCAACACCTGAAACGCTGCCAGCAGCGTCTGGAAGAGCGTGACGCCTTCGCGTCGGCTGAGATCGTGCAGCGCTTGGGTGAGCGTCGCCGGCAGGCGAAAGGCGTGATGCGTGCCACGGCGGCTTGGCACCGCCGGACGCGGCCCATCGCTCGGCAGCTCAAGCAGCGGTGGCGCATCCGCTAATTGTTCGCGCCAGTAGGCCAGCTGCTGCTCGGCCTCGGCGCTCCCCATCCATTGTTGCTGCCAGACCGCATAGTCGGCGTACTGGATCGGCAGTGGCGGCAGCGCGGCCTGCTGCTGGTGCAGCGCGGCGGCGTAGCAGGCGGCGAGCTCACGTACTAGCACGCCCAGCGACCAGCCGTCACAGATAATATGATGCAGCAGCACCAGCAGCACATGCTCATCCGGCGCGATTTGGAATAAGGTTGCTCGGATCAGCGGCCCCTGCTCAAGATCAAAGGGCTGCTGGATTTCTTCGGTGATCTTCCGCTCTAGCTGCTCCGTCTGCTCCTTCGGCGGGAGGTCCGCCAGCGACACCAGCGGCAGCCCGATCGAGCGTGGCTGGCTGACCGCCTGCATCGGCTGCCCATCGACCACGACGATCGTCGTGCGCAGGCTTTCGTGACGCCGCACGATCTCGTCGAGGCTGGCCGTCAGCGCGGCGACATCCAGCGCGCCGCTGAGCTGGACCGCCACCGGCACGCTGTACACGGTCGAGCCGGGATCGAGCCGATCGAGAAACCAGAACTGCTGCTGAGCCGATGAAAGAGGAAATGTATTGAAGGCATCCGGCTGCTGTTTGAGCAGTCGCGCCAGAAGTTCTTGCTTGCGGGCAGAAAGATCACTCAGCCGCTTGCGGGGGGCGTCCATAGATATCCATCATGCAGAATGCGACTCGGTCCCATTCCAGGCTAGTGTTCGACGCGGGAGTGTTTATAGAAGCTCATGCTCAAGGTTGGGTGAGTTGCAGAACATCGAGCATCGAGCTGTAGTACAGCTTATAGTACCAGATGAAACTCTTGTTCGCAGGGCGAATCGTGAGAGTATCGCTGTTTTGTATCGGTAAGCCAGACGGCCTATCAAGCCTGGCTGCTCATCACTGCCCAACCGTGCGCCATTTGAGATCTTGAACCTCCCTGTAGACCGCCCGCCACTCTTGCTCACCGGTGAAAAGCAGCGTACAGGTTGGAGGTGGCCCAGCGTGATATGTCTGCCGCTCGGCAATTACGGTTAGTAGTATCCCGCCGCCGCCATTTGGCAGACAAGGGAACGGAACGACGATGTAATCGTAGCGGATGCGATCGAAATGGTTCTGGCGAACCAATTGATACAGTTGGTCGATCTCTGCCGCTGAAACCTGACAGACTTCATCGCGCGATCTCGATGTGTCATCCAGGTCATGATACACATATACACAGTGATTAAGGCCAATTTCGAAGCGTTCGTCAAACTGGCGCGTTCCGCCGCTCAAAATCTCATAGCGAAGCATAAAATCTGCTGGCCGCTCTCGCGGCAGCCGCGTCACATAACGGCTCACACCGCACCACACGACCAGCGCGATCAGCATAATTGGGACGAGCGACCAGGCCACGGTGCGTACCCGGCGTTCAACAATGGCCGACGAAGATGATGGATCTGGCTGCATAGTATTCCTGCCGGCGCTGGTTGCGCTCATGAAGATAATTAATCCTACCTTCCTTGCCGCCTGCTGACAAGCAGGATCTCACAAAAATTGAGATGAAACATCCTGCGCTTGACAACTCGTAAAACAAACAGTATTCTAGTCGTCAGTCAATATTGACTATTCAGGAATGACTACTATGGAGCGTGAGTTACTACTCTTGGGATTGCTTCGCCAAGCCCGCATGTATGGCTACCAGTTGCACGAATTTATCGAGCGCGATCTGGCCATCTGTACAGATTTGAAGAAGCCAACCGCCTATTTCTTGCTGGATAAAATGACGAAGCAGGGTTGGATCACGCAGACTGAGGAGCGTGAAGGCAACCGTCCACAACGCCGGGTGTATCAGGTTACCGTTGAAGGTGAGCAAACCTTTCAACGACTCCTCCGTGAAAATCTCAGTGGCTACCACATGACCCGCTTCGCTGGCGATGTGGGGCTTGCCTTTGCCGATGCGCTTCCCGCACACGAGGTATTGGAACTGTTACGCGAGCGCCGCGCGGCGTTGGAAGCAGATGTCGCAGCTGCCCGCGCCGTCCCGTGGCATGCAGGCTCGATCCAATTGGTGCTTGAGCATCGCATCGTGCATCTGGAGGCCGAATTGCGCTGGCTGGATACCGTCATGCATCATTTTGCCGCCGCTGACCACAACGCGGGGCAGCCGAATACGGAAGGGGAGGATCAGGGCTGATGCATACATCACAGACGGCCCCGGCGACACCGGCGGCAGAAAAACTTGATTTCAAAAAATTGTTGCCAATCTTAACTGTGGTGCTGGTTGATCTGCTGGGGCTGACGATTATTATTCCGTTGCTGCCCCTGTACGCCGCCTCATTCCGCGTCAGTCCATTCGTGATCGGCCTGCTGGGTGCAACCTACCCCTTGATGCAGCTGATCGCCGCCCCAATCCTCGGCTCGTTATCAGATCGCTACGGACGCAAACCAGTCCTCGTGCTGAGTCAGATCGGAACATGCGTCGGCTTTCTCTTGCTGGGATTTGCCAATACGATCTGGCTCGTCTTTGTATCGCGGATCATCGATGGCCTTTCCGGCGGCAACATTGCCACGGCGCAAGCAATGGTCAGCGACAGCACGTCCGAAAAGACGCGCACGCAGGGTTTCGGCTTGATCGGTGCAGCATTTGGGATTGGTTTTATTATCGGGCCGGTGATCTCGTTCGTAGCATTGGCGCTCAGCGGCAATAACTATCATGTGCCAGCCTTTGTTGCAGCGGCCCTGTCTGCGGTGTCGGTACTGTTATCCCAATTTTGGCTGCAAGAAACCCGCGTCGAGCGCAGCAAGAGCGTAGCGTCACCGGTGACCCTCAATCCTGCCAAGCTATTCACAGCTTTCACGACCCCACAGGTCGGCCTGCTGCTGGTGCTCATGTTTGTGCAGCAATTCGCATTCGGCGGCCTTGAGCAATTCCTCCCCTTATTCACCCTGAGTCGGCTGGGGTTGAACGGCAGTGGCAATGCGCTGATCTTCGTGTTCGTCGGCGTGATCGTGGTCGCCGTGCAAGGCTGGTTGCTTGGGAAGTGGAGCCGCAGATGGGGTGAGCGCAAGCTCGTGGTAGCTGGACTTACCTTGATCGCGCTTGGATTAGGCCTCACGGCGCTCACGCCCGCCGAGCCCGTTCCCTGGTACAACCATGCAGCCATGCAACAGCAACTTCACGCAACCGATCCCGGAGCCATACGGCAGGAGCGATCGCGGAGCGACGTGCCGTTGCCGGATGATACACAAACTGGCTGGCTTGGTCTCGGCTGGTTGTTGGTAGCGATGATTCCGGCCTCAATTGGCGGTGGGATGGTGTCGCCCAGCATCAACAGTTTGCTGACCATGCAGCTTACCGATCAGCAGCATGGGGAAGTGCTCGGGACGAGTGCCGCGCTGGTGAGCGGTGCAAACATCATCGCGCCGTTAGTGGGCGGAGTCATGTTCCAGCTGGTCGGTGTGACCGCACCGTTCTGGCTGTGGATGGCGGTCGTCATCGGTGTGCTTGTGCTTGCCTGGCAGAAGCTTGGCAGGGAATCCGCGCCTGCCGCAGGCGTACCGATGGAACCGTTCCAACATTGAAGTAGTGCCTCATACGTTATTTGATGATCTTACCTGGATAGGAGTTTCCAATGCTTGATCGAATGATCGTGTCTTCGTCGGTGCATCTCACGCTCGGCATGGTCGTGCTGCTTGTCACGCTGCTGGCTATGGTGCTGACCGGGTTTCTGGCGTGGCGTGGACGGGTGATGTCGCGGACGGCCCAGGGCGTGGTGATTCTCGCGCAACTCGTGTTGATGGCGCAAGTACTGGTTGGCATCAAGTTGCTGGATCAAGGGGCTGGGCCGCTCCAACTGTATATTCATTACATCGGCGGCCTTGCGCCACTGGCGGGTTTCCTCGTGCTGTCTTGGTGGCCGATCCGTGATCCCCACAGGCGAAGCCGAGTGATGGCGCTTGCCACGACAGGCGCGTTCATCTTTGCACTCCTCACCTTTACGATTGGCGAGGCCTATGCGCGCGGCAGGCTCTAACGCGCAGGACGAACTTACTGAACAGAGCGCTATGATGCCTAGCTGGCCGCTGCTGCTACCGAAGCCGTCACAATTGCGCACTGTATAGAGGACGTGCCGGAACCTGGCAGTAGGCGAGTCTCAAGCTTTGTGCAGACTGTTGTAGGCGAGTTGCAATCTTTGAGGTAGAATCAGAAGACTGGAAGCTCTTTTTGGAGCTTCCAGTCTCAAACTTTAAACAAAAAGGGCTTTTCAGGCCCCTTTGAGTCTCAAAGTTTGTGAGATCCTGTAGTTTCAGGGTCGAATCAGAGAGAAGGAGATCGGATGACTGCCGAACACATTGATGTGCTGATTGTTGGCGCAGGGCTTTCCGGCATTGGCGCAGCATACTATGTGCAGACGCGCTGCCCAACCAAGAGCTACGCGATTCTCGAAGGCCGGAGCACGCTGGGCGGAACTTGGGACCTGTTTCGCTATCCTGGCGTCCGCTCCGACTCCGATATGTACACGCTGGGCTACGCTTTCAGACCCTGGCGCGATGCCAAAGCGATCGCCGATGGCCCGTCGATCCTCCGATATATTCGTGAGACGGCGGAGGCGTACGGCATCGATCGCAAGATTCGCTTCAATCATCGTGTGCGCCGCGCCGAGTGGTCGTCCACCGATGCGCGGTGGACGGTTGAGGTAGAGCGCGGGCCGGACCAGGAGATCGCGCGCTACACCTGCAATTTTCTCTTTATGTGCAGCGGCTACTACGATTACGCCCAAGGCTATACGCCGGAGTGGCCCGGCCTCGATCGCTTTGCCGGGCGGATGGTGCATCCGCAGCACTGGCCGCAGGATCTCGACTACAGCGGCAAGCGCGTCGTCGTAATCGGCAGTGGCGCGACGGCGGTGACGCTGGTGCCCGCGATGGCTGAGCAGGCCGCGCATGTAACCATGCTTCAGCGCTCGCCAACCTACATCGTCGCGCGACCGTCGGAGGACTCGCTGGCCAACTGGCTGCGACGTCGGCTGCCGCACGGCCTGGCCTACGGCCTGACGCGCTGGAAGAACGTGCTGCTGGGCATGCTCTTCTACGGCATTGCCCGCAAGCGCCCCGACGCCACCAAGCAAACGATCCTCAAGGGCGTGCGTCAGCACCTCGGCCCCGACTACGACGTCGACACACATTTCTCGCCCAGCTACAATCCCTGGGATCAGCGCTTGTGCCTGGTGCCTGACGCCGACCTGTTCAAGTCGATCAAGTCGGGCAAAGCTTCGGTTGTCACCGACCACATCGACAGCTTTAGCGAGCGTGGCATTCGGCTGCGATCCGGCCAGGAGCTGGCAGCCGATGTGATCGTCACGGCGACCGGCCTCAGCATGAATCTGATGAACGGCGTGCAGCTTGTGGTAGATGGTAAGCCGGTGGCGCTGTCCTCGACCATGAGCTACAAAGGCATGATGTACAGCGACATTCCGAATCTCGCGCAGGCTTTTGGCTACACTAACGCCTCCTGGACGCTCAAGTGCGAGCTCACCTCGCGCTACGTCTGCCGGCTGCTGAACTACATGGATCGGCATGGCTACACCCAATGCACGCCGCGCCGCAATCTGTCGGTCACCGCCGAGCCGGTGCTCAACTTCACCTCGGGCTATGTCCAGCGCGCGCTCGACTCGCTGCCGCGTCAGGGCTCCAAGAAGCCCTGGAAGCTGTACCAGAACTACGTGCTCGATCTGCTGAGCCTGCGTCTGGGCGCGGTGAACGACGGCACGATGGAGTTTGCGCGAAATGGACCGCGCGTGTCCCAGACGGTGCCAGGAGATCGATCATGGCAAGCGTGATGCAGCTAGCCCATCGAACGGCGGTTGTGACCGGCGCGGCAAGCGGTATTGGACGAGCGACCGCCGTAGCTCTGGCCCAGCGCAAATGTCATCTGGCGCTGGCGGATCTTGACGAGGCCGGGCTGGCAAAAACAGCAGAGCTGATCGCTCCGCAGGGCGTGCGCGTGAGCTGCCATACGCTGGATGTGTCCGACGCCGAGGCCGTTGCCGCGTTTCCGGATGTCGTGCGG
>JAFAYS010000436.1 GCA_019240175.1 Chloroflexota bacterium
CCAGCACTTTTTGAAGTGGGGCGTGCATGAGGACGTGCTGTACTACGGTATCCTGCGCGACGAGTGGCTCTCCAATCCGTCCTAAGTCGCATGGAGATCCTTGACAGCTATGCTATGATGGCTCTACCGCATCGATAGACTTAACTCCCCCACACTAGCGGTGCGTATCTGCTAACCTCCCCTTTAGTATAGGAGGCTCCTCATGGGCGACAAGAGTCCGAAGAATGTCAGCAAACAGAAGAAAGTTCACGATCAGAAAAAGCAGCAGCAGAAGAAACAACCTGCTACTGCAAAGAAATAGCTGACGCACAGTTGAGGAGCACAGGTCTTCGTGATCATGAAGACCTGTGTTATTGTTTTTAAGCAGTTCTTTTTTCCTCGTCGCGGCTATGCTTGACGTGCCGCAGCGCGTCTCCTATACTTCCCCTGTCGCACGCCCGCCGCACGTACTGCGCCGGGCGTTGTGCTAGGGTCTATGCATTAGGATGACAATTATGGCGCACCCGTTTATTGAACGGCTCCAACGCGCTCCGCTGCTTGCCGACGGCGCGATGGGAACGCAACTGTATACTCACGGCGTCGATTTCGATCAATGCTTCGACGCGCTCAATCTGACCAATCCGCGCCTCGTGGCCGAGATCCATCAGGCCTACATCGACGCGGGCGCAGAGCTGATCGAGACCAATACCTACGGCGCAAACCGCTTTAAGCTCGAAGCGTACGGTCTGCAGGATAAGGTTCGCGAGATCAACTTCCGGGCGATGAAGATCGCGCGCGATGTGCGCGAGATCTCCGGAGCGTCGGTGTTTATCGCCGGTGCGGTGGGGCCGCTGGGCAAATTCCTGGAGCCCTATGGCCCGATCACAGCTAGCCAGGCGCGCGAAGCGTTTAGCGAGCAGATCGGCGCGCTGTTGGAGCAAGGCGCGGACCTGCTGATCCTGGAAACTTTCAGCGATCTGCGCGAGATCCTGCTGGCGATCGAGGTCGCGCGCTCAATCAGCGATCTGCCGATCGTGGCGCAGATGACGTTTGCCGAAGATGGCCGCACGGCGCTGGGCCACACGCCGCAGGAGGTTGTTACCAAGCTGCGCGCGACCGGCGTAGATGTGATCGGCGTCAACTGCTCGGTCGGATCGCAGCGCGTCTTCAACGTCGTCGAGGCAATGCACGTTGCCGCGCCGGATGTTCGGCTTTCGGCGCAGCCCAACGCCGGTTTTCCCACCGAGCGCCATAATCGCGTCTTTTATCCGTCGACGCCTGAGTATATGGCGCGCTACGCCAAGCGCATGATCGAAGAGATCGGCGTGAGTATGGTCGGCGGCTGCTGCGGCACAACGCCCGAGCATATCGCGGCGATGCACACTATGCTGCATGATCTCAACCCGGACGCGCCCGCCGCACATGTCCACGAGATCCAGACGCCGCCGAAGCCCAAGATCACGATCGCGCAGAACGAGCCGACGTATCTGGCGACCAAGCTTCAGGCGAGCGAGTTTGTGGTCAGCGTCGAGATCGATCCGCCGCGTGGACATAATCCCAAGAAATGCCTGGATGGCGCGCAGATGCTCAAAGAGGCCGGCGTTCACTTCATCAACGTCGCGGACTCGCCAATGTCGCGGGTGCGCATGAGCGCGCTGGCGATGTGCGCCATGATCCAGGATCGCACTGGCCTAGAGACGATTCTGCACTTCACCACCCGCGACCGCTCGCTGATGGGCCTGCAAAGCGATCTGCTGGGCGCGCACGCGATGAATGTGCGCAACATCCTGGCGCTCAAAGGCGATCCGCCGTCGCTGGCGAATTATCCTGGCACCAAGGGCGTCTTCGACGTGGACACGATCGGCCTGGTGCATGTGATCAGCGGCATGAATCGCGGCGTGGACACCGCCGGCAACGATATTGGTCAGCCGACAACCTTCAACATTGGCGTGGCGCTCGACGTGAACGCCGCCGATCCTGAGTGGGAGATCAACCGGCTGCACCAGAAGGCTGCCGCCGGCGCGAACTTCGCCATGACGCAGATCGCCTACGATGCCGAGGCGCTGCGGATGTTTCTTGAGCGGCTTGGCCCGCCGCCGATCCCGGTGGTGCTGGGGCTGCTGCCGCTGCAAAGCTACCGTCAGGCCGAGTTTCTCAAAAATGAGGTGCCCGGCATCGCGCCGACCGACGAGGCGCTGCACCGGATGAAGCTGGCTGGTGCTGAAGGGCGCAAAGAAGGCGTCAAGATGGCGCAGGAGCTGCTGCTAGAGGTCAAAGA
>JAFAYS010000479.1 GCA_019240175.1 Chloroflexota bacterium
ATCAAAATCAGGCGTGCCTGGACGGTTTGTGCCAGATGCCTTGCAAGCGCATAGCCCGGCCCAGCCAGCCCACCGACGATCAGATAGGTGCCGCGAGGCCGTAGCACGAGTGGCTCGGCCTGATCCAGCCGAATCGGCTCGAATGTCGGCAGCCAGCGCTGATTGCCGCGATAGACTACGCTGGTTGCCGGCGGTGCAGTCAGCTCAGCCAGCAGCTGGCTCGTCATAGCTCGCGGCTGTGTCGGCAGCTCAAGGTCGATCGTGCGCCAGCTTAGAGTCGGTTGTTCTTGGGGTACAACCAGGCCCAGCGCCAGCAGCGGTACGTTTTCAAGGTGCAGCACCTGCTCGCCCGCGACGCGCTGGATATGATTCGTCACCACATTGATCTGCACTGCGGCCAGCTCCGGCTGTTGTGCCAGGGCCTGTGTCAGGGCCAGCAGGCTGGCAAAACCGCGTGCATACAGCGCATCGAAGCTCGGCCTTGCTGCGCTATCGGCGGCGTGTGCAAGCAGCGTCCAAAGATGCACAATCGTTTGTGGCAGGATCTCGCGCTCGCGCAAGGCGGTGAGCAGCTCGCTATAGGTATCGGCACTCTCCGGGTCGACGGTATAGCTCGTCTCATCGCGCTGTTCGAAGCTTGGCCCTGCATGAACGCTGATCACCGACTGGCCGTGCTGCTTGAGCAGCTCCACCAGCGCGCTGCCGATCCTGCCATCATCGACGAAGACCAGCCAGGGGCCACGCTCCCCAAGCTGCGGCTGAAGCGCCGGCGGTACTGTGCGCTTCCATGAGGGCAAGTAGAACCAGTCGGCGGGATCAGCTTGCTTGCCGACGCCCGCTAGTGTGGGTGCTGCGGTCAGGCTTTGGCCGCGTGGCCGGCGCTCGATCCAGTAGCGCTCACGGTCGAAGGCGTAGCCAGGCAGCGAAACCCGACGCCGGCGATCGTTGCCGTGGAGCTTGGCCCAATCAACTGTCACGCCGGCCAGCCACAAACGCCCGAGACCGCTCAGGATCACAGCTAGATCTGACTGCTGCTCATGCGGATGGCGTAGTGAGTGGACGACCGCAGGCTGTGCCGGATGCTTCCGGGCAAAGGTACTCAGCGTTTGGCCGGGTCCGACTTCGAGCAGCACACGCGCATCGTCGCGCAGCAGCTCGTGCAGGCCATCGGCGAAGCGCACGGGCTGGCGCAGGTGCTGGACCCAGTAGGCCGGATCGGTGGCCTGCGCGGGCGTGATCCAGGTGCCGCTGACATTGGAGATGAACGGCGTCTGCGGCGGTTGGAGGCGGATCTGCTGCACGGCGGCGCGAAAGGCCGGCAGGATCGGATCGAGCATGGCCGAGTGGAAGGCGTGCGACGTGTGCAGCCGCCGCGTTTCCACACCCTGGTCGCGCAGGCGCTCCTCCAAGGTGGCAATCGCGGTGGGCGGGCCGGCAACCACACAGGCGGCGGGGCCATTGATCGCGGCGAGATCGATGTCGCGGATATTCTCCGTTTGCAGCAGCGCGCGCACCTCCGCCTCGCCGCGCGGGATCGCCAGCATAGCCCCAGGTGGTAGCGTTTGCATCAGGTGGCCCCGCGTCGCGACGAGTTTGAGTGCGTCGTCCAGGGTGAACACGCCGGCGATCGCGGCTGCCACATACTCGCCGATCGAGTGGCCGAGCAGCGCGCCGGGCGTGATGCCCCACGACTGCCAGAGCTGGGCTAAGGCGTACTCGATCACAAACAAGGCCGGCTGGGCGATGGCTGTCTCCGTCAGCTGCGCCGTCGCCTGCGCATGCTGGGCCGGTGCCGCATACAGCACACTGCGCAGATCGAGGCCCAACTGTGGCTGCAACAGCGCGCAGCAGCGATCGACCGCCTGGCGGAAGACCGGCTCCTGCGCGTACAGCTCCTGGCCCATGCCCACATACTGCGCGCCCTGCCCCGGCAACAAAAAGGCGACGCCGCGCGCATCTGCCTCAGCCACGCCTGAAAAAACCTGCTGTGGATCGCGCTGATCCATGGCGACGGCGGCGGTTGCGAGATCGTTGCTGATGACCACACGCCGGTGATTGAACGGGCTACGACCGATCTGCAAGGTGTAGGCGACATCGGCCAGGCTTAAGTCGGCGTGCTCGCGCAGATGTGCCGCCAGATTGGCAGTTGCAGCATCCAGAGCCGTGCGTGTCTTGGCGGCTAGCGGCAGGATCTGCCAGGCGCGGGTCGCGGGCGCGGGTTTCTGCACCGGCGCTTCTTCCAGGATTACATGGGCGTTCGTGCCGCCGACGCCGAAGGAGCTGACGCCGGCGCGGCGTGGTGTGGATCGCGTCGGCCAATCACTCAGTGTGCTGTTGACGTAAAACGGACTGGTGGCAAAATCAATCTTGGGATTGGGCGCGGTGTAGTGCAGGCTGGGCGGGATCTGGCGATGCTTGAGCGCGAGCGTGGTTTTGATCAGCCCTGCCACACCGGCGGCGGCGTCAAGGTGGCCGATGTTGGTTTTGACTGAGCCTATGCCGCAGAACTGCTGCCGCTGCGTGCTGAGACGAAACACTTTGGTCAGCGCGGCCACTTCAATCGGATCGCCGAGCGCGGTTGCGGTGCCGTGCGCCTCGATGTAGCCGATGCTGTCGGCTTCCACCTGCGCGACACGCTGCGCCGCCGCGATCACCTCAGCCTGGCCATCGACGCTCGGCGCG
Organism: Chloroflexota bacterium; assembly: GCA_019240175.1. Taxonomy (GTDB): domain Bacteria; phylum Chloroflexota; class Chloroflexia; order Chloroflexales; family Kallotenuaceae; genus LB3-1. The sequence goes on from JAFAYS010000479.1 coordinate 2,683, forward strand.
GTGTAGCTCATCTTATGCGCGCCGTCGTTGTTGATCGCGGTCCCTTTGATCACCGCGTGGATCGTATCGCCGTCTTGAAGCGCCTCGTCCAGCCGCTTCAACACGACAATACCAGCGCCGCTGCCGAAGATCGTGCCCTGCGCTTGGGCATCGAAGGCGCGGCAATGGCCATCGGGCGACGGCAAGCCGCCCTCCTGGTAGAAGTACCCGGAGTTTTGCGGCACGCGCACGCTGACACCGCCGACCAGCGCCATATCGCAGTCGTAGTCGAGCAAGCTCTGGCAGGCCAGATGTGTCGCGACGAGCGAGGTTGAGCAGCTGGTCTGCACGATCACGCTCGGGCCTTTGAGGTTCAGCTTGAACGAGAGGCGGGTGGCCATGAAGTCTTTGTCGTTGGTGATAAAAGTCTGGAACGCCTGCGCCGACTCAAACAGATCGGGATGTGAGGTCAGATTGCTGAGCAGGTAGGTATTCCAGGCCACGCCCGCATACACGCCGATCACGCCGTCGTAGGTTTCGGGCGTGTAGCCGGCATCTTCCAGCGCGTGCCAGGCACATTCGAGGAAGAACCGTTGCTGAGGATCGAGCAGCGCCGCCTCGTGCGGTGTGTAGCCGAAGAAGCTCGCATCGAAGCGGTCCACATCCTCAAGCAGCATGGCCGCTTTGATATAGCTTGAATCGTCGAGCAGCTCCTCGGCGACGCCCTCAGCGCGCAGCTCGTCATCCGAAAGCAACGAGACCGAGTCGTGACCATGCTTGAGGTTATCCCAGAAGGCGGCCAGTGTTCGGGCGCCCGGAAAGCGCCCGGCCATCCCGACGATTGCAATGTCACGCGATTCCATCAAATCATCCTGATCCACCCGGTTCATCGTTTTCGTTTCCTCGCAAGTTTTCTGTCAGCCCGATCCAGGCTGCGCTGAAGTGTCGACTGATCGTCGCGCTCAGGGTTGAGATACTTCGCCAACGATCGCACCGTGGGCGCTTCAAAAATACTGACAGTCGGAATATCGGTTTGCAAACGTTTCTTTAGCTCGGCGACCAGCTGAATGCCCGAGAGCGACGTGCCGCCCAGCTCGAAGAAATTATCGTGGACGCCAATGCGCTCAATGCCGAGCACCTGCTGCCAGATCTTCGCGATCTGCTGCTCTAGCTCGGTTTCCGGGGCGACGAACGGATTCGTCAACTGAGGCCGCGCCAGAGTTGGCTGTAGCGCCAGGTTGCCGGTATCTTCGATGATGCGATCGGCGTTCAAGCGCTGGGCTTGCTCGATCACCAGCTCAAGCGGCTGGACGCTGACCACGATCTGGGGCATCCGCGCGCCGGCAAGCAGTCGGTTGAAGACCTGCCAGCCCTCCTCCGACAAAATCCCTGGCCGATCGCTGCTGTTCGGCGGCGTGGCCGGCGCGAGATCGGCCTTGAGCGCTTCGACGGCGGCACCGCTCACCCGACGCATACTGAAGGCATCAATCGCGACCAGGCATCTGCCGCGCTCATCGGTCAGCAGGATGTCACAGGTCAGCGTCTCGTTGGTGTCACGCTCGTCGTGTTGGTAGCGCACATAGCTATACAGCACGCTCGTCAGCGGGCCATAGATTCGCAGTGCGCCATAGGTCAGCGGCAGATAGCTGCCACGCCGAATCCGCTGGATCGATCCGGTGGCAACATCCAGCAGCGCCGGGTGCAGCGGCAGCATGGCAAGCTCAGCCGTAAACGCCGGATTCAGCTCCAGCCGGCCCAAGCCTTCGCCCGAGCCGAGATGAACCTCGGTCAAGCTCTGCCAGCGCGGACCGGCTTCCAGGAACGCGCGCTGCTCTGCCGCCGCTGCCTGAAGCGCATCCAGCGCCTCGGGTGGGCCGCAGCGTGCGGCAATCTCCGCCAGGTCGAGCGGCGTAGGTGCCGGCTGAGTGGTTACGCCGATCTGGCCCTGCACATGCTGCTGCCATGCTCCGCCGGTCCCATCCGGCTGCACGAGGCGACTGATCACGCGAAAGGTGAATTGTCCCGCGCCCGGCTCCAAGATCGTCTGCACCTCTTTGACCTCGTGGTCAAGCACGACCAGCGGCGCGATAAACAGCACATCGCGGATTTCGATCGTGTCGTGCGGCGCTTGCTGAGCAAAGGCGGCGCGTACCATTTCGAGATAGGTAGTCCCTGGCACGGTGGCCTTGCCGACGATCTTGTGCTCGCTGAGCACCCACTGCTGCGCGACGGTGAAGGTCGAGCGGTACACCACCTGCTCGGCGCTCTCGGTCACACGCGCTTGCAGCAGCAGATGGTCGATCGGCGTGTGGGCAACATCCCGCTGTAAGGCTGCAAATGTCGCAGGTACGGCGGTCTCGACGGCCATGCCGGTTTCCTGCCAGCGATCCCAGTTGATCGATAGGTAGCGCGGGCCGCGCCGTGTGGCATGGCTGGCGGCGAAGCTGTCGAGAAACGCATTGGCCGCGCAGTAATCAACCTGGCCAAAACCGCCGATCACCGCGTTGATCGACGAGCAGAGCACAAAGAAGTCAAGCGGCTGTGTTTGGATCTGGTGCAGCAGCGCGTGCAGGATTAGAGTTCCTTGCACTTTTGGTCGCAGCACATGCGCCATGCTGCCGGGCGTCTTGAGCTGAAGCAAGCCGCCGCCTGCCACGCCCGCAGCATGGATCACACCATGCACCGCGCCAAACGCCGCCTGCACCTGAGCCAGCACCGCGCTCATCTGCTCCGGATCGGCCACATCGGCGCTGATCGCCAGCACTTCCGCGCCGAGGGCTTCCAGCGCCTGCACGCCTGCGATCCGCTGACTCGTCTGATCGTGCAGGTCATGCATCGCCAGCCACTCCGCCCACTCTGCACGTGGCGGGAGTGCTCTGCGCCCGATCAGCACCAGCTTGGCGCGCACGGTCTGCGCCAGCTGCCTGGCGAGCACAAGGCCGATGCCACCCAGGCCGCCGGTAATTAGGTACACGCCGCCGTCACGTAGCTGCGGCGCGGTCGACGGCGACGAGTCAATCCGGATCGGCTCGACGGTCTGCACCCAGCGGCTCGCCCCACGATACGCGACGATCGGATCAGCGCCTGGCCGCAGGCATTCGAGCAGCAAGTGGTCGAGCAGATCTTCGGCGTCGGCGGAATGTGGCGGCGGCAGCACAATGTCGATGCTTTGGCAGCTGATCTGCGGGTATTCCTGGGGAATGACCCGGCACGGCCCCAGCAGCGTCGACTTCGCCGGCTGGAACTGCGGCTCGCCCGCGACGCGCTGCATGTTGTTCGACAGCGTGATCAGTCGCAACGGGCCGCTCACCTGCTGCTGATCCAGGGCTTGTGCCAGGAACAGCAGGCTGTGGAAAACGACATCAAGGGTTTGCTCGGCTGTTGCAAGATCGTCGGCGGTGCTGCCAAGCTGATCGACGGCCCAGGCGTGAATAATCTGAGTTGGTATCTGGCCCGCCTCGCGCAGTGACGCCA